>DASZPK010000162.1:0-2847 GCA_035550335.1 Chthoniobacteraceae bacterium
TCGACGCCTGCCGCGGCACGGGATGGGAATTCGTGCAACTTTACCGCGCCCGCCACGAGGGGCCGTTCGTGCTCGCGCGCTCGGAAATCGAGTGCGGCGCGTTTTTCCCGATGGAAACCGTGCGCCGGTGGACGGCGGCGAGGCCTGGCGATTTCGCGCCGGGTTTCCTGGAATGCCTGAAGGTGTTTGACGCCGGTTTCGAAAAATCGTCATGTAATCCGATGCCAGCAACGCCGGGGACGTAAGATTTAAATGCGACGAGTATTCAAGCACGAGGGATTCGAAGAGCTTCGCGGAACCGACGCCTGCACCATCAACCGGAAGGCTTGCCTGGCGATGCCGGTATTTACTTCCAAAGGGGAACTGACCATCGAGGGCAAGTGCGTGCAGCACAGGAAGGACATGCAGACTTGGCCCGACTTGGTTTGCAAACTGGACGGCACGGAAATCGGCAGGATCGCGCTCGATCACGAAGGGGAGTTCATCAAGTCCTTCAACCTCGGGCAGGCGCGCGGCAGAAAGGGGCTGAAGCTGCAATTCAGTTTCGACTACGACGGCATGCCGCCGCTTCTGTCCATGATTTGCCGGCTGAAGCCCCGGTACCGCCGCACCCGCAGGTACATGCTGCGCGCGATGGGGCGCGACGTGCATCTCCACAAGATCACGCTCGATGGCCGCTTGCTTGCGGATTTTACGCACGGTTCGGCCACGTTCCTGCGGGAATTCTCGCTGCAGGAAATGGGCATGGGCATGAACATCATCGGGTTTTTCCAGCACGAGTTCGGTATTGGCGAATCCGCCCGCTGCTCGGCCAATTCCGCCAGGGCTGCGGGAATTCCCATGGCGCTGGTGCTTGCGAATATCGGCACATTCAGCGTGCCGGCGGGCGCGCAATGGTCCGGTGATTACCGTGAGGATAACCCCCATCCCGTGAATCTTTTTCACCTCGATGCGCCGCAGATCAAGCTCGTGAGCAAATCGCACGGCGCGGATTTCATGAAGGGCCGTTACAACATCGGCTACTGGGCGTGGGAACTGCCGGAGTTCCCGGATTACTCGCTCTCGAACATGGATTACGTGGACGAAATCTGGGTGCCGTCGGAGTTCGTGCGCCAATCCATGGCGGAGAAATCGCCCGTGCCGGTGCTGGTGATGCCGCATTCGATCGAGTTCAAGGCGCCAACGGATGTTACACGCGCGCAGTTCGGGCTGCCCGCCGATGATTTCCTGTTCCTCATCATGTACGACATCAACAGCTCGCAGAAACGGAAAAATCCGCAAGCGGCGATTCGTGCTTTCAAGGAGGCGTTCCCGAATCCCAGGGGCGTGAAGCTGGTGGTGAAGACCCACGGGTCGAAAAGCAATCCCAGGGATTTTGAGGCGTTGCAGGCTTCGCTGGGAAATTCGCCCCATATCATCCTGATCGACCGCACCCTCGGCCATGACGAATTGCGCGGCCTGCAGAATGTGTGCGATTGTTTTGTCTCGCTGCATCGCGCCGAGGGATTCGGCCTCGCGATGGCGGAGTGCATGTACCTGGGCAAGCCGGTGATTGCGACGAACTGGTCGGGCAACTTGCAATTCATGGACGCGGCCACCGGCTGCTTGGTCGACTACAAGATGGCCGGGATCGACGAGACTTGCGGCCCTTACAGGAAAGGCCAGCCATGGGCCGAGCCCGACGCTTCGCACGCCGCGCAGTGGATGAAAAAAATCGTGGAAGACAAGGAATTCCGCGAAGGGATTGCAGCGAGGGGAAAGGCGCGTATCGTGAACGACTTTTCACGTCGAAAAATCGGGGAGCTTTACGAGAAGAGATTGAGGGCGCTGGCCTGCTGGGTGTGACCGGGCGGCGCGCCAAAATATCCCTTCCCAAAAGGCGCGCTATCCCTTACACCGGGAGGCGGAGGCATGGTGCCCGCCGGGCCGCTATTTAGCGAAAGTAAAACAGCCATTTCATGCAAATTTTCCTGGATACCAGCCACACATCGCGCAGCAGCGCGCGCACGGGAATTCAAAGCGTCGTGCGCGGGTTGATAGCCGGGCTTTCGAAGAAAAATGAAGTCAACGCCCTGCGCTGGTCGTTCCGCAAAGGCTGTCTCACGCCGCTGAAGCCGAAATGGCAGGAGAATCTCGACCATCTGCCGGCAAAAAAAATCCACCTGCCGTTCGCGTCGCTGGCGCAACCCCGGCATTGGCCGTTGTGGGGCGAGACGCTCGGGATGGATTACCGCGTGCCTGTGCACCGTCACCCGGTTTACGGCCCCCACATCAAGGGCGGCTGGTTGATTTTGTCCGAATTGATGGAAGGCAATCACGTGCGGCTCGCCACCGCCTATGCGCGGCAACACGGCATGCGCGTCGCCGGCATATTTTACGACGCAATCCCGTGGCTTCACCCGGAATTGGTGCTGCATTGGACTTCGAAAAATCACGAGGATTACATGAGCGCGTTTGCCGGGCTGGATGTGGTGATCCCGATTTCCGAGCAATCGGCGAACGACTACCGGCAATTCGTGCGGGAAAAAGGATTGGCCATGCCGCCCGTGCATGCGTGCGGTCTCGCCTCGGAGATTTTCGACCAGCAACGCGAGACGAAGCTCAAGCCGGAAAATTCCGGGCCGCTGAAAATGCTGTATGTCGCGACGCTGGAACCGCGGAAAAACCACGCGATGCTCATCTCCGCGTTTGAACAGGCGGAGTCGCAATTGAACGGGCAGAAAGTCGAGCTGCATCTTGTCGGCGGAGTGTATCGCAGCGCGCCCGAGATCGGGGACGCGGTGCAGGCCGCCATGCAAAAAAATCCCGCGATCCGCTGGCACAATCGCGTGAGCAACGACGAGCTGC
>DASZPK010000163.1:0-2311 GCA_035550335.1 Chthoniobacteraceae bacterium
GTGAGCAACGTCGTGCAAGCCAACCTCCTCGCCGCCACCACCGAAAACGCAGCCGCCCTGGGCGAGGCGTTCAACGTCGCCTTCGGCCGCACCACCACGCTTCTCGAACTCCACGACCTCATCGCCGCCAAACTCCGCGCGCGCCATCTCCCCTTCCCCGCCGAAAGCCCCGTCTACCATCCCCCGCGCCCCGGCGACATCCAGCACTCCGGCGCCGACACCTCCAAAATCCGCCGCATCCTCGGCTACGAACCGGAAATCAGCCTCGAAGCCGGGCTCGAGGGGACCGTGGACTGGTATTTAAAGGAATCGCCTTAAAATAGGCTGGTTTTAGTCTAAAAATGGCCTTATTATTGGCTCATGACTACCATTTCAGTGAGCGAAGCAAAGCAGCGGCTTGGTGAAATCGCCGACAGGGTGATCCAAGGCGAGCAAATCGTTATTGTCCGCAAATCAAAACTTTTGGTGCTAAAGCAACTTGAGATTCCGGAACCGATTCCAATGCGACCACCCGGTTATTTTGACGATTGTTACGATGAAGCTGAAGTCAATGAATTGAACATGCTCGCAGCTCATTCGGTGCAGAAGATCGTCAAATGAAACAGTGGGATATTTATCTGTTTCCTTTTGACCAGGAGAAGGCGCATCCGGCGGTTATTATTTCGCCGGACGAGCGCGTTCTCAACGAGGGCATCGAAACTGTAAACGCCCTCATTTGCACCTCCGTCAAACTAAATCGTGACGCCAAGAAAACCGAAGTAATTCTTAACGGCGCGGACGGTCTCGACTGGAAAACGGCTGTCCGATGTGATGTGATTTATTTGTTGTCGAAATCCCGCTTCAAGGAAATGCGCGGTAGAGTTGCATTGCCGCGCCGCACGGCAATTGCCCGAAAAATTGCGGAATCGTTTCGATTGCAACTGGCATAGCAATTTTTACTGCCACTTTTCCGCGCGGCCATTACATTTCCCGTATGACCGACCTTTGGAAGGCCCTCAAGGGCCATGCCCATGCACGGCTTTCCCAGCGCGATTACGCGGCGAAACCGCTTCCCGCGCGCGTGGCTTCGTCCGGCGTGGAAGTGCGCGAACTCCTCGCCGCCCACCGCGCCCAGCCCGACATCGCCGCCGCATGGATCCCCGGCGTGGAGTTTTTCGCGCGCAAGGTTTACCCCCAGCGCCACCGCGGTTTCTTCGGCGAGTTCGCGCGGCGCGACGAAGGCCTCCTCTCGAAAATCGGCCTCTGGCCCGCGCAATGGGCCACCGCGACGATGTTCGCCAACACCGCGAAAGGCTTCCACATCCACCCGCCGCACATCCCCGAGGGCGTCGAGCCGTTCGCGTGGATCGAGCGCCTTTTCACCACCGAGCCGGCCAATTACTCGCTGCGCCCCTACGACAAGGAACAATGGGACGTGATGTTCTTCGCGCAAGGCAGCGTCGAGATGATTTTGATCGACGAGCGCCTCGGCCTCCCGCGCCGCGTGATGCGTTTCCTCATCGAAGGCGACGACCTCCCCGGCCCCAACAACGCCGCCGTCATCATCCCGCCCGGCGTCGCCCACGCCCTGCGCGCCGAGGGCTCGCGCGATGTGGTCATGGTCTACGGCACGAGCACGAAATTCGAGCCGTCATTCGAAGGCCGCATCGCCAGCGGAATCGAGAGCGCCCCGCTGCCGGCGGAATGGCAAACGTATTTAAGTGAAAAGTGACATGCCTTAAACGCACATCGTTGTAATTCGTAGCGCCGCTGGCTTCACCCCCGCACGACATCTGCGCGCCAAATCATACAGCGCCATTCCATTGAAGCCCTCGCCCCTCTTCCTCTCCTAACGTCGAGTTTCACTTTTCACTTTCACTTTCCCATGTTCACCGACCACCCGCCCACCAAACCCCAGCGCCTCCTCATTTGGGCGCTGATCATTACGGTCGTCATATTTTGCGGCGTGGTGGTGGGGCGCTCGGCGTTCCTTACCCAGCGCCGCACCGATGCGGATGATTTCTTCCGCGCGGCGTGGGGCATCCGCACCGGGCGCGACATCTACGAGCTCGTGGACACGCAGGGCTGGCATTACAACTACCCCCCCTTCTTCGCCATCATCACCGCGCCATTCGCCAGCCCGCCGCCCGAAACGCTCGCGCAGGTGAACGCCGATTCCGTGGTCGTGAAAACGTCCACCTACCCGCGCGCCTATCGCATCACCCCGAACACGATCATCGACTTCGGCGGCCATCCCGGCCAGCTATCCGATTTCAAGCCCGGGATGATCGTCGCCGTCACCGCCGCCGAGGACCCGCTCACCGCCGATTAC
>DASZPK010000164.1:0-2979 GCA_035550335.1 Chthoniobacteraceae bacterium
ACGACGATTTTTTTCATTTCGTCGAGGAGATTGTCCACCATCGCGCCAATCCCGCGCTGGTCGTGGCCGGCGGTGGCGCCGAGGTCCATGAGGCCGGCATCGAGTGACTCGAAGAAATCGCGGTTCCAGTCGAGAAATTCCAGGATGCCGGCGGATTGCGGGCCGCCGTTGCCTTCCTTTTTTCCCGCGGAGGCGTAGCGCAGGGAGCGGACATCGGAGCGCATGGCGGTCCATTTTTGCCTCCACTCGGCGGCGCGCGCCTGGAGTGCGCGAAGGCCGGCGGTGTGCTGGGCGGAGGCGAGTTTTGCAGAAAGGAGTTCCTCCGCCTGGAGCAGGATGGAATCGAGCGTGGCGGTGGAGACGCGCACGGTGTCAGTCGTGTCCGGCATGCTGATGCCGGTCGCGGCCTGCGGCGCGGGTTCGGGGGCGGGGCGGCTTTCCACGGCGCGCGGGGGTTCCGGGGCCGGGTGCTGTCTGAGGGCGCCCTCGAGCGAGTGGACGAGGCGGGAGACCGGCGGCATCGGCATCGCGGGCGGGTTGGGCTCGAGAAATTTCAGCAAGCCGCCGAGGGCGTCGACCACCCGGTGCAACAGGTCGAAGAGTTCCGGCGAGGCGCCGATTTCACCCCGCTTCAGCGCGGCGAAGACGCTCTCCAGCGGCTGGCAAAGGGAGGCGATGTCGGACTCATTGACGGTCCTCGCCGCGCCCTTGAGGCTGTGGGCCGAACGAAACGTCGATTCGAGGAGGCTGGCGCGGGATTCGGCCGACCCGGCCTGCTCGAGGCCGACAAGGCCCGAGGCGATTGCCTGGATGTGCTCCGCGGCCTCCAGCCGGAAGGTCGCGCGCAGGCGTTTCAGCAGGTTTTCGTCGCCGGGCATTGTTTAAACTTTGTATTGCTCCACCATCCGTTTGAACCGCACGCCGAGGTCGTGGAGATTGTGCGCCGCGATCTCGGTCTGCTTGGTGCCGGCCATGTTCTGCGCGCTCGCCTGCTTGATGTTTTCCATGGCCATGGCGACCTGGTCGGTGCCGGCCACCTGCTGCTGGCTGGAAGCCGCGATCTGCGTGGCGGCCTGGGCGGCCTCGGTGACGCTGTCGGCGAGCTGGCGGATGGATTCACCGGCCTCCTGCGATTGTTTGACACCCGCTTCCACGGCCTTGCTGCCTTGTTCCGTCGCGAGCACCGCTGAGGTGGTGGCTTTCTGGATTTCGCCGAGGATGCCCCGCACCTGCGCCGTGGCCTGCTTGGATTGCTCGGCGAGGCTCTTGACCTCCTGGGCGACGACTGCAAAGCCGCGGCCCTGCTCGCCCGCCTTGGCCGCCTCGATCGCGGCATTCACGGCGAGGAGGTTCGATTGCTCGGCGAGGTCGTTCACCGAGGCGATGATCTCGCCGATGGCCTGCCCCTGCTCGCTCAGGCGGACGACGCTCTCGGCGATCGATTCCATTTGCGTCTGGATGCGCTTCATCCCGTCGATGGACGATTCCACCGACTTCCTGCCGGCCTGCCCGATGAGGGTCGCCTTTTGCGCGGTATCGGCAACGTACCTGGCTTTCTGGCTGGCGGCCTGTGCCGTTTGTTTTACTTCCTCCACCGTCGTGGTGGTCTCCGAAATTGCCGTGCCGGTTTCCGCGGCGCCCGATGCGACCTGCGTGGCCGAGGCGAGGATTTCGCTCGCGGAGGAAGCGAGGACGTTTACGCCATCGGACAAATCCGATGTATTGCGGCGCAGGTTCTGGATCATCGAGGCAAACGAATTGCCGAGCGCGTCCTTGTCGGATTGCGGCTTGAATTGCGAGCGCAGGTCGCCCTCGGCGATCTGCCTGGCGAGGGTGGCCATTTCCTGGAGCGAGCCGGTCATTTTGGCAAACACGCGCGTGAGGCTGCCGATTTCATCCGCGCGTTCCGTGGAGGGCACATTCACGCTCAAGTCCCCGCCAGCGATTCGCTGGGCGACGCCCGAGATTTCATTGAGTGGCCGCGAAATGTTCCGTGTGATCACAAAACCGACAAGCGCGAGGAGGACCACCGTGGAGAGGGTTCCGTAAAGGATGGTGCTTCGCGTATGGTCGGCGCTGGCCTTGGAATCCTCGGAGCGTTTGTTGAGCAGGTCCATTTCCGCCCGCTCGATGTCGCTGGCCGTGCTGCGGATGGAATCCATCGTATTCTTGCCGGCGTCTGTCAGCACGAACTGCCGCGCTGCTTCGAAGCCTTTTTGCGGGTCGCGGCGCGTATCGATCGTTTGCTTGAGTTCAGCGAGCTTTTGCTGCACCAGCGGCTTGATGCTTGCGAACCGCTGTTGCAGTGCCGGGTTGCCGGAAAGCTGGTCATCAATTTTGCGCAGGACGTCGTCGATTTGCGGGAGCGCGTCGTTGTAGGGCTGGAGGTAGCGGTCTTCGCCGGTGATGACGAAACCGCGCTGCCCGGTCTCCGCATCCTTCAAGAGCGAAAGCAGCAGCTCGGTGTTCTCGATCGTCCGGTGGGTTTGGTCCACCGCGTCGGCGGTCGCGACGAGGTTCGTGGTGCTTTGGTAGGAGACGAGGCCGATGACGGCGAGCGCCACCAGGGCCAGGAAGAATCCTCCGCCGATTTTGGTTCCGATGTTCCATTTCATGTCGTGGGTCCTTTCAAGAGCTTTCTCCGGGGGTTGATGTTTCGTTTGTTTGACAGTTGTTGATCCTCGGGTCGGCCAGCAGCTTCGCGGCGTCGAGCACGACCAGCCGCTCGCTGGTGATGCCCTTGAGATACCGGGTGCGGACTCCCGTGAGCGTGGGAAGCGATGGCTGTAGCGCGGACGCCGGCATGTGTCTGACCGCGTGCAATGAATCGGCGAGGACGCCGAATTCCGTCCGGCCGTCGTGGAGGATGATGACCTTGTTGAGGTCGGTGAGCCCCTTGTCCGGCAGGTCGAAGAATTTTTTCAAATCGACCACGGAAACGATCTGCCCGCGGACGTTGATGATTCCCGCGATAAAAGG
>DASZPK010000165.1:0-4484 GCA_035550335.1 Chthoniobacteraceae bacterium
GTTCTTCCAAGCCGGGGCGCTGCTCTCATGGCTCGCGTTTCGGTTGAGCAGCAAGCGCGCGGCGATCACGGGGACTGCGGCGGAAGCGAACGAAAATCGTAAATGAAATAAGTCGTGGTCCGGTCCACGGGCTTGAACTGCGCGAGCCATGCGGCCGCGCTGTCCGCCGTGGCGTTGCGATACGTGCCGTAGAGATTGGTGGTGCTCACGGCAAGGACTTTGCCGCGCAGCAGTTCATCCCAAGGCTTTCCGCCGGCAAAGGAATCCTCACTGAGCGGGTCCCAGCGCAACGGGCGCGCGTCCTTGCGCGGGTCGAGGCCGAAATACCAGACGTCGAGCACGTCCACGCCATGCGCATCGCGCCAGCGGATCAAATCCGGAAGGCCCTGGCCCCAATCGTAATTGGAATCGCTGAGCAACCGGTAGCCATCGGGCGTGCCTCCCCACATTTCGTTTGTATAACAAATCGCGTCGGGCCAGGCCTTGGCGGACACCACGGCTGTATAACACAATGCGCATGCCGTGAACGCCGCGAGCGCGGTCCGCTTCCAGCGCGGTTCCATTTCACGCATCGCCCGCGCAATGGCGATGCCGTATCCCGCCGAGGCGAGCGCCAGCACGGGGAACATGAACCGGATGCCGATTTGCACGCGGCAGGTGAGACTGTAGGCGAGAAGCACAAGCGCGGCGAGGCACGGCCAATTGAGCAGTGCGCGCCTGCGGAAAACGGCGATCACGAGCGGCATCAGCAAAAACGGGATGCTGCACTTGATGGCAAGCGCGACCGGAAAGTAATACCAGACCGCGCGCTTGTGCACGACGCCGAAAATGAAAGTCGGGTCGGCGCGCATGTTGTGCTTGATCTGCTGCGCGAGCCCTTCGCCGGCGTTGGTGAAAATCCTGAGGTGCTGCGAAATCCAGAGCATCGTGTCGTGGAGCGGCCCGGGTTTCAATCCCTGCGCCCACGTGATGAATGTCGGTTCCGTTGTCCAGTCGCTGCGGATGTAAATGAAAACCACCGCCAGCCCGATGCCGACGATTTTGAAAAATTCGCCCCGGAATGCCCACAGCCCCGCGATAAAAAACTGCGCGCGCGCTTTCAACCCGGCCCCCGCTTTCGCAAAATCGTCCGATTTCCAGAGCCGCCAGAATTCGATGACGATCATGCAAACCGGCGCGAATACCAGCGCGGAGGCTTTTGCAAGGATCGCCAGCCCGTAAAGGACTGCTGGCAGCACCCATCTGCGCCACGGGCCTTTTTCCCTCGCGACAGCGAATTCGTGCGCGAACGCCATCAGCAGCGCCGTGACCGCGATGTCCGTGGTCGCGAGCGATGCGTGCGCGAGCAGGCCCGGCTCGACCGCCACCAGCGCCGATGCGATCCGCCCCGCCCATGGCCCGCCGATGGCGCGCGCAATTCGAAACACGTACACCAGCAGCAACGCCCAGAACACAAGGCTGGCCGCCCGCGCCCAGGGGAGAATCCATCCCATCCCGGTAACGACATCGATCTGCCGACCGTGCACCCGCTCCCAAACGTAAAGCGGCAGAGTCTGCACATCCACCGGGAGCGGCATGGTACCGAGGCGCATCAGTTCCTTGTAGCTCCCCGTGCGCCAATGGATCATGCCGTCGTATAAATAAGTCGGCTCGTCGTAAGTCGCGCTCGTATGGCGCGCCGACGACAGGCACCAGACCGAGGTGATTGCGAACAAAAGCAGAAGCCACAAGCCGTCGATCACGGCGTCCCTTTTCTCGCTTGCCTGCTTCATCAAAAAATCGTCTCTAGGTTCGTTACGGCTGCTCCGGCCCGGCGGGTGCGCCGGGAACCCAGCAGCAAAACAGAAAGATGGATTCGAGAGAAACACAAAATAAGACCGCCGGTCTGCGCGAGATTTTGCAAGCGGTGGCGATCTGCACGGCGGTCATCGCCGTGGCGGTTTTGTGGATTTCGACGATGATCAAACCGCGCGGCGATTTCCTGCTGCATTACGAATTCGGGAGAAGGCTGCGTACGGGCGAATTCCTCTACACCGGCGGGATGCACCTCCCCTACCCTCCCGCGTGGGGAATGCTTTTCCTGCCCTTCTCGCTGCTGCCCCTGCGCGTGGCCATGCCGCTTTTTTTTGTATTTGGAATCGCCGCGCTCGCAGCGCTCTTGAAAATCCTGCGCGATCTCACGGCCAATTTTCCCCGCGCAAAGGAGACCGCATTCTGGGTCGCCGCCGTTACGATGTGCGTGCTGAGCCGGTTTGTGCTGCGCGACCTCGCCGACGGCGGGGAGAACCTCGTGATCGTCGCGCTCTCGTGGGCGGGGATTTATTTTTTTGTAAAACAAAAGCCGCTCCCGGGAGGCGCGCTGCTGGGGCTGGCCATCGCCTTGAAATGCACGCCGCTTCTGTTTGCGGGATATTTGGTGTTGAAGCGCCAGTGGCTGGCAGCCATTTCCACGCTGATATTTTCCGCGCTTTTTTTTGTCTCTCCCATCGTGGTCCAGGGGCCGTCCGCGTATTTCAATCACATCCGGTTTTGGAAAGGCAATATTGTCGCCGGCGTCTCGCAGAAGGATCCCTCCGTGGGCGTGCTCGGCCCCGATGAACTTGCGAACAAATCACTGCGCCCCATGCTCGCGCGTTACCTGATGCGCCTTCCAGATGGCCATCCGGGACGCATCGCCAGCCCGGCATACGTCGATTTCCTGAAACTCCCGCCCGCGACCGCGGGGCTCATCATCAAGCTCGTCACGCTGTGCACAGGGCTCGCCGTCTTTTGGCTGTTTGTGCGGAGCCCGGGTGAAATGACGGGCCGGAATTTTCTTTGGGAATGCGCGATCATCAACGCCCTTATGCTGCTTTTTTCCCCGATCACGTGGGGCGAGCATTGCGTATCGCTCATCCCGGCCGTTTACTTGATTTGCCTGCGTTTTATCGACGGACGCCCGGTGCCGCGGTGGATCAAAGCCGTGCTCGGAATCACCGTGTTCCTCCTCATCGTCATCAACCGCTCGACCATCGGCTATGCACTCTCGGAACTCGGCGAGAGCTATCACGTTGTCACGTTTTGCATTATCGCACTCACCGTGGTCTCGTTCGCGTTTTGGAATGAGCGGGTGAGCGCCCTCCCCGCCGCATGAGCACGCCGAAGATCAGCGTCTGCATCGACGTGTATAACTATGAAGCCTTCCTCCCCGAGGCCATCGAATCGGTGCTCCGGCAGGATTTCACCGACTTCGAGGTGATCGTCTGCGATGATTGCTCGAAGGACCGCTCGTTCGAGATCGCGCAGGAATACGCGCGCAAGGACAGCCGCGTCATCGCGTTGCGCAATGAGAAAAACCTCGGCATGGTGCGCAACCGCAACGCCGCGCTGCGCCCCGCGAAGGGCGAATACATCAAGGTGCTTCACGCGGACGATTTCCTCTGCACGAACGATGCCCTGCGAAAAATGGCCGGCATTCTCGACGCCAACCCCGGCGTGAGCATGGTGGCTTGCGCGATGCAGTTCGTCGACCCCGCCTCGCGCGACATGGGGCGCTGGACGTATTTTGAGGACAGGGAGATCATCAACGGCACCACCGTCATCGCGAAAAGCCTGCGCGAACAGCGCAACTTTTTCGGCGGCCCGAGCGCGGTCATGTACCGCCGGAGCAAGGGCCTGCGCGGGTTCGACGAGACGTTCTTCCATTCCGCCGATTGGGAGATGTGGCTGCACCTGCTCGAGCAGGGCTGCTTCTGCTATATCACCGAGCCGCTCTGCGCCTACCGCAAGCACGAGCGCCAGCAGACCGAGAAGGACAAGCTCACCCTCACGCAATACGAAGACCAACTTGCCCTCCTCGCGCGCTATCTCGACAAGCCCTACCTCCGCTTTTCCAAGGCGCGCAAACATTATCTCCTCTACAAGGCCACGAGTGATTTCGCGAAACGGAGCAAACGCCTCGGGCTGCCCGCCGGCGCGGAACTTGTGCGCAAATACGGCCCGCAAAAGTTTTGCATCGACAGCGTCGTGATGCCGCCTTTCCGCCAGCTCTTGAACCTCCAACGGATCATCGACCGCAAGGTGCTGGAGCCGCGCCGCAAAAAGGACGCGATCAAAACACCTGAAACCTTTACACCCGGCGTGAACGCCTGCGGGTTTTTCAAGGGTGAATACGGTATCGGCGACGCCTCACGGGCGTTTTACAAGCTGATCCAGGGCAGCAGCCTGCCCGCGGTGTTCGTCAACATCCACAGCCGCGACCATCGCAACCTCGATACGAGTTTCGACCAGTACTCGGAAACCAACCCGCATTACATCAACCTGATGACCTTTTCCTTCGACTACGCGAGAAGGTATTACCGCGACCAGGGCAGCATGTTTTTTAAACATCATTATAACATCGCGATCTGGTATTGGGAGCTGGAGAAATTCCCCGCCCGCTGGCATCCGGCGTTCGACTACTACGACGAAATCTGGGCCACGACGACCTTCTGCCACGATTCCTT
>DASZPK010000166.1:0-3693 GCA_035550335.1 Chthoniobacteraceae bacterium
TGGGGACAAGGCGCTCGGCCCGGGCGACATCGTCACCTTCGAAATCGCCGAGGATAAAACAGCTCCCGTGAAGTTGCGCGTGAGCGACACCGGTTACCTGGCTGTCCCTTACATCGGGAACATTCCAGTCGCCGGCAAAAGCTGCTCGGAGGTTGCCTCCAACGTGAAGGGGCTGCTGGAGAACAAATACAAATACTACTACGTCGCCACGGTGAAGATCGCGATCGACGTCATCGCCCCGGTCAAGCCCCACCCGCCAATGAAAGTGAATGTCTTCGGCAAGGTGAAGGCGGTCGGCCTCATTGAGATTCCCTTTGGCGAAAAACTCACCCTCAGCGAGGCAATATCGAAGGCCGGCGGCCCCACGGAATACGGCGATTTGCGGAAGGTTAAATTTACACGCAAAGGCGTGGTGAGCATTGTGGATGTCCAGGCGATCATTCAAAAGGGCGAAACCGACAAGGACATCGAATTGCAGGATGGCGACACCATTGTCGTTCCGGCAAAACTCATCAATTTCGGCGACGGACCTGGTTAAACATGAGACCGTTCCGCGACAGGGAGCGTGGGACCGCGAAAACGCTCGTGATACAGGCGCTTGCAGTTCAGCCCGGCATGAGTCGTGCTTATATCCAGTTCGCCGGCATGTCCGGCACCAGATGACCACGACGCCAAACATGCACACCCGCTTTGATTCGCGCCACAATATGGTATTGTCGCCTTTTACTTCGCCAACCGTCAAAACCATGGGCTATATCCGGGCTTTCATTTTAGCGTTCAGTTTCTTTGCCATCGCTTTGGCTGGCCACGCTTTTGCTGCCCCGGGGGACGAGGTACCCGATCCCGACAAGGCGCTGGGGCCGGGCGATACCGTCAGCTTCCAAATCGCCGAGGATAATGTGGCGCCCGTGAAAATCCGCGTGACTGATGGCGGCCAGTTGACTGTGCCGTACATCGGCAACGTCTCCGTTTCCGGCAAGAGCTGCTCCGAGGTCGCTGCGAACGTGAAGAATTTGCTCGAAAACAAATACAAATATTACCGGGTGGCGACGGTGAAGGTTTCCATCGAACAAGTCGCACCGGCGCCGGTCCGCCCGCCTTGGAAGGTGAATGTATTCGGCAAAGTAGCCAACCCAACATTGATCGAGGTCCCGTCCGGAACCACGCTGAGCATCGTCCAAGCCATTTCGAAGGCCGGCGGTCCCACGCCTTATGGCGACTTGGGCAAGGTCAAGTTTACCCGCAAAGGTGTGGTCACGGTTATCAATGTAAAAAAGATCGTCGAAAACGGCGCGCAGGATGTACCTCTGCAGGATGGCGATACGATCATGGTGCCCGCGAGAACCATCGTGCTGACCAACTGAAATTTTCATGAACACGGAAACCACCAGCAACATCCCCACTGCGCGCGATTGGGCCACGAAGATCGGCATCAAGGCCTACCGCTACCGCGCGCTGGTGCAGCGCCGCTGGTGGATCCTTGCCGCGGCGGTTTGCGTGGGGCTGCTTTGCGAGGCGGTGGTCCTCATCCGCCAGCCGGTGCAGTATGAGTCCGTGGGAAAACTGATTGTCAGCGGCGGCTTGAGCGAGACCGACGCGCCGACCGTGCATGCGGGAAATAGCAGCGATGAGTTTGACACCACGGTGATCAACATCCTTGAGGGCGACAAGATGAAGGAGAACACGCAGACCGCGCTATCGCTCAGCGATCCCAAGGGCCACGGCGAAGTGCTCGTCCAGGCCAAGGTCGAACCGAGGAGCAGCATCTTTGACGTGGTTGGCCATGGCCCCAACCCCGAGTTCACGCGCAGCTATGTCGATGAGTTGATGAACCAATTCATCGCCTATCGCCGCGACCAGGATGTGATCATCGGCGAGAGCGTGGCCAACAGTCTCAGGCAGCAAATGGATGAAACCCAGGCCAAGCTCGAGAGCCAGCAGAAAGCGTTGCAGGATTTCAAGAACGCCCACCCTTTCTGGGAGGAAGAGCGCAAGGATGCCGCCGATCGCCTCGCGACGCTCAGGAAAAACCAGTCGGATGACACGGTGCGGCTGAAACAACTCACCACGTTGAAGCCCGAGGAAATTTTGAACCGCAATTTATTGAATGATAACTCGCCGGGCAATCCGCAATCCACCCCGGGCGGGTCGGACACGATGCCCAGTTCCGACCTGAGCCAGAAATATTTTCAAGCCCGTCAGGACATGGCGCAGAAGCAGGCTGAACTCGAGGAAAAGCTCAAGGTCTGGACCCCGCAACATCCGGGCATCAAGCTGATCAACGACCAGATCAAGAGCATCCAGGTGGTGATTGACACCATCACGAAGGAAAGCGACCAGGTCAGAAACGAGCAGATCGCCCAACTCCAGACCGACCTCAAAAACCTGGAGGCGACCATGGTGGATTGGACGAAGAAGGCCGAGGAGGCTGAGCGGCTCAATGGCGAGTACGAATTGAAATTGAGCGCTGTCAACAACACGCAAAATTCGTTGGAGGATATCAGGAAAAAATATGAGCAAGTACATATCCAGCCGGCAAGCGAGACGAACATGTCCATTCTGCAGGAGGCCAAGCCGGGCACGAAGGTCCCCGCCGGTGTTGTAAAACATTTGCTGATCGGCCTTATCCTGGGCTTGGTGATTGGCGGGGTGGTCCTGTATGTCATCGACCGCGCGGACGACCGCATTTCCTCCTCCACCGAAATGGTCGAGCATTTTGCCGAGTCGCTGCTCGGACAGATTCCGAATGTCTCCGACAGCCGCGTCGAGGCCGGCCTGCCGCTGCTCCAGCACGATGACCCGCGTTACACGTACGCCGAGGCCTTCCGCAGCCTGCGTTCCTCGCTCATCTTCATGCCGAACCAGGGGGAACTGAAAACCCTCATTATCACCAGCTCCATCCCGGGCGAGGGAAAATCAACCATCACGAGCAACCTCGCCATCACCCTGGCCATTGCGGGCGCCCGCGTGCTCGTGGTGGATTCCGATTTGCGCCGCGGCGACCTCGCCTCGCTCTTCGACGTGGATGGCCGTCTCGGTCTTTCCAGCGTGCTGCGCGGCGAAGCCGAATGGCGCAACGTGGTCCAGAAAACCCGGCTGCCCAACCTCACGCTGCTCCCGCGCGGGCCGGTGACCAACCAGTCGGGCGAGCTGTTGCTCCTGCCCACGTTCGAGCCGATGATGGAGGACTTTAAAAACAACTTTGACCTCATCCTTTTCAATACTTCGCCCATCCTGGCAACGGATGACACGCCGACCATCGCGCCGCATTTCGACGGCACGCTCATGGTGATCCGCGCCTCGTTCACCAGCGCGAAGCTGGTGCAAAACTCGTTAAACAGTCTCTACCAGCGGCAGGTGAATGTCCTCGGTCTCATCCTCAACTGCGTGGACACCGAGATGCCGGATTACTACTATTACCGGTATCCGAAGTATTACGCTGTGTAGAGTGGGCGGCGGGGCGGTGTGCCCTGCGGTGTGCCCAATGGGGATTTTCTAGGGGGCTTTTTTCTCTTTTCTGCGGGCCGTTTTTTGCCCTGGAAGGGAGGGGGGCGTGAAGACTGCGAAGGATCTGAAGGCGCTTCGCAAGGTGCGCGATGTTGTGGAAGGAGCGGGGAGTCGTTTTCATCCGGGTGTTGGCGCGGGGGATTATGAGGCGTTTTTGAAGTCGAAGGTGAAGATGGCGGCGCGGCT
>DASZPK010000167.1:0-7331 GCA_035550335.1 Chthoniobacteraceae bacterium
TGGAAGATCGACGGCGGCACGCTCGCGCTCGATGTCACCGAGGGGCCCTTTACGCAAATCGAGGAGGTTGCCTTCACCGGCAACCAAGCCATCCCCTCGACCAAGCTGCGCGACTATCTCCTCGGCGCCACACGCGAGCGCCTTTCGCTGCTTCAGCGCACCCTTCCCTACATCAGCGCCGACATCGAGACCGGCGCGGAACGCCTGCGCGGCCTCTATCAATCGGAAGGCTTCCTCGATTCCACGGTGGAACAGCCGGAGATCAATTTCTCGAGCGACAAGACGCGTGTCATCATCAATGTCACGGTGCACGAGGGCATCCAGTATCATTTCGGGAAATTGAATTTCGACGGCGACCTTGTCTTCCGCCCCGTGTCGCGGCTCGAGAACGAGCTCAAGCCGTTCTCCGATCTTCCCTACACCGATTCCGGCGTCATCAACATGCAGCGCAAGCTCATTTACTATTACCGCGTGCACGGGTATTTCGACGCGCAGGTCGCCGTCGAGGCCACCCCGGAGACGGCGCAGAACGGGATCGTGCCCGTCAATTTCACGATCACGGCCGGCAACGTCTATCACTTCGGCGGCGTCAATGTGACCGGACTCGACAAATTGCAGCCCTCGTTTCTCGCGCGGCGGTTTGCGAAGCTGCGCGGCCAGTATTACGACCCGAGGAAGCTCGACGAAATCTACAGCGAGATGATCAAGACCGGCCTGTTCAAAAGCCTGCGCATCACCTCGACGCCTCTTCCCAACAACGAGGTGGAAATGAACCTCGACGTCGAGGAGGCCAACTCCAAGGAATTCGGCGTCTCCGGCGGCTACGGCACTTTCGACGGGCCAATC
The DNA here is from genome assembly GCA_035550335.1 of Chthoniobacteraceae bacterium. Lineage (GTDB taxonomy): Bacteria > Verrucomicrobiota > Verrucomicrobiia > Chthoniobacterales > Chthoniobacteraceae > DASZPK01. Next base: position 847 of record DASZPK010000167.1, read on the forward strand.
CTCGGCGCCCGCGTTGGCGACCGCGATTTCAACGGTACCGGCCGCCCGATTTTTGCGACGTTTGAATATTCCGCGAAGCTGCTGCGCGGCGACCTCACCTACACCGACCCATGGTTCCTCGAGACGCCGAACAAGCTCACCCTCCGCGTCTATTCGCTCCACCGTGACTGGCAGGGCTACAACAAGACGGAGACCGGTTTCCGCGGCGAGCTCGCGCGGCAGGTCACCAAGCAACTCGAAGTCTCCCTCTTCGCGCTCACGCGGCAGGTGTCGGTCGTGGACGTGGACATGAACCAGGCCGACCTCGGCCCCACCGATTACCGCGTCAACAGCATCGGCCTCGCCTTCACGCTCGACCTGCGAAAAACGAAAAACCCGATTCCCGGCACGGGCCTCGTAATCAAGGGCGCGGGCGAACTGGCCTCCGGTGCGTTTGGGAGCAGCATCAGTTTCATGCGCGGCACGCTCGGCGCGTCGTATTACATTCCCATCGACAAGACAATGCTGGCCATCGGTGCCCGCGGCGGCATCATCTCGCCCATCGATGGCGAGTTGCCGATTGACGAGCGCTTTTTCAACGGCGGCGCCGACAGCGTGCGCAGCTTCGACGAGCGTCTGCTCGGCCCGCGCGACCGCCTCGACAATCCGCTCGGCGGCGAAACTTTTTCCACTCTCAACGCCGAATACACCTTCCCCATCGTCGGCGATCTCGACGGCGCAGTCTTCACCGACGCCGGCAGCGTGGGCCAGCACGACGGCTTCGGCGAAATGCGTTACGGTATCGGCTCCGGTCTGCGCTACCGGCTCCCGGTCGGCCCGTTGCGCCTCGACTACGGCTGGAACCCCTCGCCCAAGGCCGGCGAGGCATCGGGCGCCATCCATTTTAGTTTCGGGTTCGCGTTTTAATCCGGCTTGCCCCGTCCGCCGCGTAATCGCAAATTCAACATTTCCACCCCGAAGGAAAACGCCATCGCGAAATAAATGTAGCCACGCGGGATCTCGCGCCCGAACGCGTCCGCCACGAGCACCATGCCGATGAGCAGCAGAAAGCTCAACGCCAGCATCCGGATCGTCGGGTGCCGGTTCACAAAATCGCTGACCGCCCCCGACGCCCACAGCATCACGCCGACGGCGGCAACGATCGCAGCGATCATCACCCCGAGCTTCTGCGCGACGCCAACCGCCGTGATGACCGAGTCGAGCGATAAAACAATGTCTATCAGCATGATTTGGACGACCGTGAGAAACATGGAATTGCGCGGCGGCGCCGGCGCATTTTCCTCCCGCGCCTCCTCCATGCTCGAATGAATTTCATGCGTCCCCTTCACCAAAAGGAAAATACCGCCCAAAAATAGAACGATGCTTCTGCCCGAGACTGGCGCGCCAAACACCACCGCCAGCGGCCGCGTCAGATGGCTCAGGAAAAAAAGGCTGCAGAGCAGCAGGATGCGCGTGATCAGCGCAAACCCCAATCCCAAACGCCGCGCCGTGGCCTGCTTGTCCGGGGGCATTTTCCCGGCGAGGAGCGAGATGAAAATGATGTTGTCGATCCCGAGGACGATCTCGAGCGTGGTCAGCGTGAGCAGACTCGCCCAGACCTGAATGTCAAACACCCAATCCATCGCTGATAGATGGAAGGACGTTCAACCGGAGTAAAGCAAATATCGTTTGTTGCGAGGCTTCCATTCCGCGCGGGGCTGGATTATTTTGTGGTAATGAGAAGTTACCGCAAGGAGCTGTGGTTCGAGGTTCCCAAGCGCCGCCAGTTGATCAATATCACCACCCAGATCGCCGACTGCGTGCGGGAAAGCGCCGTGCGCGAGGGCCTCTGCCTCGTGAATGCGATGCACATCTCCGCCAGCGTTTTCATCAACGACGATGAATCGGGCCTGCACCAGGACTTCGAGGCGTGGCTCGAAAAACTCGCGCCCGAAAAACCCCACACCCAATACCGGCACAACGGTTCCGAGGACAACGCCGACGCCCACTTGAAACGCACCATCATGGGCCGCGAGGTGGTGGTTGCCGTCACCAACGGCCATCTCGATTTCGGCCCATGGGAGCAGATTTTCTACGGGGAATTCGACGGAAAGCGAAGGAAGCGCGTGCTGGTAAAAATCATCGGCGAATGAACGAGGCTTACACCAAGCTCGAATCGCGGATCGTGACGCTGATGGAATCCAGCGCGCCTTCGGAAACCGAATTCAACGAATGCGCGCTCGAGGTTTACCGGTTCCAGCGCGGGCACAACCAGCCGTACGACAACTATTGCTCGAGCCTCGGGGCCGCGGCGAATCCCGAGGCGTGGTATGAAATCCCCGCCGTCCCGCAATCCGCGTTCAAGCAATTTGCGTTGCGAGCATTTCCCGAGGGCGAAACGGTGCGCACCTTCCGCACCAGCGGCACCACGGGCGAAGGCTTCGGCTCCCACCATTTTTGTTCCATGCGGCTTTACGACGAGGCCATCGTGCAGGGCTGGCGCAGCCTGAACCTGCCGCGGCGCCCGTTTTATTTTCTCTCGCAGAACCCGAAGGACGCGCCCCATTCGTCGCTGTGTTACATGTTTGGCGTACTGGGGGACCGCCTCGCGGGCAGGAACAGCGCCGCGTACCTCATCAATCGCGACGGCAATTTCGACCTCGGCACGATGGAAGCCCTGCTCCGCGTGCGCGCGAAAGACCGCCGCCCGGTAACGCTCCTCGGGACGGCGCTCGCTTTCCTCAATTTCTTCGAGCAACTCGGGCGGCGCGTGCATGTGCTGCCGGAGGGAAGTTTCGCGATGGAAACCGGCGGCTACAAGGGGAGCGGGCGCAGCCTCGAAAAAGCGGGACTTTACTCGCTCTTCACCCGGCATCTCGGCCTTGCGCCCGCCTTCATCATCAATGAATACGGCATGACGGAGCTTAGCTCGCAATTTTACACGCGCGGCATCGGCAACCCGCACCAATCGTCCCCATGGGCGCGCGCCGTCGTAATCGATCCCGAAACGAACGCCGAGGCGGCGATCGGCGCGACGGGCGTGCTCCGCATTTTCGACCTTGCGAACCTCGGCTCCGTGATGGCGATCCAGACGCAGGACCTCGCGATCCGGCGTGAAAAAGGGTTCGAACTGATTGGCCGCGACCCCTCGGCGCTCCCGCGCGGATGCTCCCGTAGCGCCGACGAAATGCTCTCGCGCGCGAACACCGCCCCATGACCACCCGCGAGATCGCCGAAGCGCTCGCCAATGCCGCGCGCGGATTCCCCTTGCTGGGCGAAATCTCCGCGCGGGACTTGTTAAACGTTGCAAAATTGGAGTTGGGCCATGAGGAAATTCTGGACGGCTTCCAATCCTACGCCGGCCACCAGGCGATGGCGCGCGGTCCCGAAGCAATCCTGCACGTCATGAGCGGCAACACGCCCCATGCGGGTTTGCAAAGCCTCATCCGCGGCCTGCTTTTGAAAGCGCACAATTATTGCAAGATTCCCTCGGGGGGGCTCGATGAAATCGCGCGCTTTCGAGAGGCGCTTCCCGCCGGCTTGAAAGCACGCGTCGATATTTCAACCGCTCTCGACCCGGCATGGATGGAACAATCGCAAGCCGTGATCGTTTTCGGCGATGACGCGACGATCGGGCATTTCCGGCGGCAGGTGCGCCCGGAGCAGGTTTTCATCGGGCACGGTCATAAATTAAGCCTTGGCATTGTGTTTGAAGATCCCGGTTATGAATCGGTGCCTCACGCCGCCCGTGACGCCTCGCTCCATGACCAGCAGGGCTGCCTCTCCCCGCACGTGTTTTACATTGCCGAAAACGGTCCGTTCAACGCACGCGAGTATGCCTCCCGGCTTGCAGGCGAAATGGAAACCTTCAACCACCGCGCGCCCCGCTCCAAAATCACCGCGCAGGAATCCGCCTCACTCACGGCCATTCGCAACGAATACGAATTCCTCTCCGCAAACGGCGGCGATGCGCGCGTGTGGAAAAGCGCGGGCGGCACGGACTGGACGGTCGTCTTCTCCGCCGAAGCGAAGTTCACCCCTTCCCCGCTCAACCGCGTGATCTTTGTAAAACCGCTGCCCCGGGACCTCGCTGCGGCGCTGAGTGACGCCCGGCCTTGGTTGAGCACCATTGCCATCTGGCCTGCCACGCCGGAAAACGCCGCGCGCGCGGCCGGATTGGGCGCAAGCCGGATTTGCCGTGTCGGCAGCATGCAGGACCCGCCGTTTTCGTGGCACCAGGACGGAGGCCAAAACCTGGCTCCGCTCGTTCGCTGGATCGATTTTGACCCAACTTAGGCTTTGCATCCGCTGCCACCGGTCATAATATGACCCGGCCATGTCCAAGGAAGGTCCCATCCAGACTGAAGGCACCGTCACCGACGTTTTGCCAGGCACGCTATTTCGTGTCAGCCTCCCCAACGGCACCAGTGTCCTGGCGCACATTTCCGGAAAAATGAGGAAGCATTTCATCCGCATCGTTCCAGGTGACAAGGTCACGCTCGAGATCTCCCCCTACGACCTCTCGAAAGCGCGCATCACCTTCCGCGAGCAATAAGCTGCTCGGGCCGCACGTCCGTCCACGCATCGGCACACGATGCAATCACGGTGGGGCATCCAAGAGGATGCCGCTTGCATTTACGGGCACCCCTGCCATGCTCTATACAAAATCCAGCATCCCTTAAGGAGGAGATCAATCATGTCCAACGAAACAAACGAAACGACCGGCACCGCATCGAGCAAATTTGAAAGCGGCAAATCCCACGCCATGCACGCCGCGGAGGATTTGAAGGCCGCGGCGGAGGCGAAAGCCCGCGAGTTGCGCGCCCGCGCCGAAACCAAGGCCAATGAGTTGCGCGACAGGGCTGAGCACGTTTTCGACGAGGCGAAAGTCAAGGCCGAGCACGCCTTCGGCGAGGCCCGCGTCCGCGCCCGCACCTTCCGCGAGGACAGCGAGCAATACATCCGCGAAAACCCCACCCGCGCCGTCTTCACCGCGCTGGGCATCGGGTTCATCCTGGGCCTTATTTTCAAGCGCTGAGCCTGTCCCATTCCGTACTGATGCCTGTGCCGACAACTTCGGGAGGGATTCCTCCGGGCAAAGAGGGGATGGTTGACAATCTCCGCGCCTTGGCCGCGTCCGTGGCCGCCTATCTCTCGGCCCGCTTGCAACTGGCCGGCATCGAATCGCGCGAAGCGGGGGTGCATTACCTCAAGATCCTCGCCCTTCTCGGGGTGGCGGTGTTCGGGGTGGTGTTCGGTTACATCTTCCTCTGCCTCGCCGCGGTATTCCTGCTCCATAATCTGCTGAAAGTGGATTGGATTTGGATCCTCTTCGGCGCGGCGGTTTTCCATCTCATCGTGGCGGCCGCCGCCGTTCTCATCGCGAAGGCGAGATTCCCGAAAGCAGTCTTCTCCGCCACGATCGCGGAGTTTAAAAAAGATCAAACATGGCTGAATACTCCCACGACAAAGCCGCATTGATCGCGCAATTGGAAAAGGCGCGCTCGGAGTTCGACCGGAGCCTGGCCGGGGTCCGCCACGACGCCGATGTAGGCGCGCACCTCAAGCATTCCTTCTCGAGGCACAAGGCGGCATGGATCGGCTCGGCGGGCATCGCCGGCTGGCTGCTCTCGCGTCTTCCCGCCCGCAAAAAAGAGGTCGTCATCCACAAGGAGGGCAACGGCAAAGCCGGGAAGGCGGCGAAGGATTTCATCGACGCCGGGCTCATCCTGAGCATCCTGAAAACGTTGTTTTCCATCTTCCGCCCTTATATCATGCGGTTTGCAACAAAAAAGATCTCGGATTTTTCGAAAAAAAACGAACGTTGGTGATGAAATGAGTTTGTAATTTTTGTCCTTTTCGTTTGATTTTACGCGTCCATCGCGTTGCTTTTTACCTGAAGAAATAATGTCCGAACCCACCACAAACTCGCCCGATTTCGACGGGTCAACACACACACTCGAACACGTTGACCTTTATCTCCGCGTTGCCCAGGAATCAGGCGCTTCGGATATCCATCTGGGAGTCAACGCCCAGCCCATCTGGCGCCGTTTCGGGAATCTCGAATCGATCTGGCTGCAGGCGCCCCGGCTCACCGCCGCGGATACCGAGCGCCTCACCATGGGCTTCCTGACCGATGCCCAGAAAGCCATGCTCGCCGAGCGCGGCGACATCGATTTTGCGTATGCCAATTCCCTCGGCCGTTTCCGCGCCAGCGTCGTCCGCCACCGCCTCGGGCTCGACCTGGTCTTCCGCATCATCAACACAAAAATCCGTTCGATGGACGAGCTCGGCCTGCCGGAGGGGCTGAAGCTTCTCACCCAGTACCACAACGGCTTGGTGCTCGTCACCGGCTCCGTCGGCAGCGGCAAATCGACCACCCTGGCCGCCCTTGTCGACGAGGTGAACAAATCCCGGCGCGACCACATCATCACCCTCGAGGACCCGATCGAATACGTTTTCAGTTCGAAGAACTGCCACGTCTCCCAGCGCGAAGTGCACACGCA
>DASZPK010000168.1:0-3309 GCA_035550335.1 Chthoniobacteraceae bacterium
ATATCCTCAAGATAGTCGGTCATCTTAATGTGTCAATGAAAAAATGACGAAGCACTAATAACGAATGATGAAAACCCCGAACGAAGAGAACGTTGGATCATCTACGAATATTTTCGTTGACGTGGCACGAAGGACTTCGTAGTTTTGCGCAGCCATGAAAAAGCCAACCGACGCCGAACTCGCCATCCTCCAAGTCCTCTGGCGCAAAGGGCCCTCGACAGTAAAGGAAGTGCAGGAGGCGCTTGGCGAAGAGACGGGTTATACCACGGCGCTGAAGTTTTTGCAGATCATGACGGAAAAGGGACTGGTGCGGCGGGATGAGGCGCAGCGGGCTCATGTTTACGAGGCTTGCGGTTCCGAGGATGAGACGCAGCAACAACTGGTAACGGGACTGCTCAAGAAGGCTTTCGGGGGCTCTTCCTCGAAGCTGGTGATGCAGGCGCTTGCCAGCAAGCGGGCCACGCCTTCGGAATTGAAGGAGATCAAGGAACTGGTGCAACGACTTGCGCAGGAGGGGTGATGAATGTGCTGATTCATTTATTGCATGAGCCGTCGCTTCAGCGGCTGGGCTGGGTGCTGATTCATTTTCTGTGGGAGGGGGCGGGGATCGGGCTGGCGTCCGCGGCGGCCCTGCGCGCGCTGCGTGGGGCATCGGCGCAAGTGCGTTATACATTGTTGTGCATGGCGTTGCTGGCTTGCGCGGTTGCGCCGGCGATCACGTGGGCGGAACTGGCGGGGGAGAGAGCGCCACTAAATCGGGAAGAAGTGTTTGCGGAAAATGCCCCGGCGAAGATGACGGCTGTAAATGCCGCATTCCCCGCCGAGCCGAGGAACGACATGGCGGCCCCGCTGAAAAAAATGCCTGGCTCGTGGCGGACGCTCGCGTTGCAAAAGTTGGACTGGTTTGCGCCGTATGCGGTTTCGCTGTGGCTGGCGGGCGTGATGCTGCTGACCGCCCGGCTGGGGCTCGGCTGGATGCAATTGCGCAGGATCCGGCGTTCGGGCGGGGCGATTGCCGATCCGGCGTGGCAGGAGAGATTGTGCGCACTGGCAACGCGGATGGGAATCGGCACGCAGGTGCGGCTTTTGAAATCGGCGCTCGTGGAGGTGCCGACGCTCATCGGTTTTCTGCGGCCCGTGATTCTGCTTCCCGCTTCGGTTTTCACGGGGCTTAGTCCGCGGCAGCTTGAAGCGATCCTCGCGCACGAACTGGCGCATGTGCGGCGTTATGATTACTTGGTGAATTTTTTCCAGACCGCGATCGAGACGGTTCTCTTTTATCATCCGGCGGTCTGGTGGATCGGGCGGAAATTGCGGGAGGAGCGGGAGAATTGCTGCGACGATATTGCGGTGGAGACGATGCGCGACCGGGTGGTTTACGCAAGCGCGCTCGCCACGCTGGAGGAAAGCCGCGCGGCATTTGCCCCGCAGTTTGCAATGGCGGCTTCGGGCGCGTCGCTGCTGGGACGCATCAGGCGCATCGCGGGCGTTGATCGCCGGAAAGGCGGGCTCGCTCCCGTGATCGCGATGGTGCTCATTGCCGGATCCGTGCTGGTGCCGCTGGGTGGCAGGCTGGCCTTGGGGCAGGATTCAAAGGCGGAAGCCACACCAGAAGGGTTGCGGTCTTCCGGGGAAACACAGCCAGCGCCGCCCGAGCAGAAAGGTGATGCCCCGACGCCATCGCCTGCCGACATCGGCGACACCGACAAAACTTTTCTGAAAGGGCTCCCTGCGAAGGATCCGGATGATGCCGCGACCATCGATATGCTTACCACCGGTTACTGGCACATTGTCGGGAAAAAATGGGCCAATGATTTCACTTTCAAGCGCGACCACACTGTCGTTGAACGTCACTCGGTTCAAACCAAACGCCTTACTTGGGTGATCAGCGATAATGAGATTCTTATCCAGTTCGACAAATTCAATGACGTGCTGTTCCTGCCCCTTGATCCGAAGGGGACAAAGGGCCTTTCCGCGGATGGCACTGAAAGCATTGCGACCAGGATCGACACGGATATCAAAAGTGCCGCGCCCTCCGCGCCGCCAGTGGCCAACACCGTGGGCGATCTGCGCAAGGCCATAGCCGCCTTTCCCTATACATGGGAGCATGAGAACACAAACTATAACATCGAGTTTTATGCCGATGGCTCCGGGAACGCCCCGAAAAACCCATTCAAGTGGCGGGCTGTAAATGCCCAGGAGGTGGATATTACCTGGCTCAAAAAGAACGGCGATCCCGATGGAGATACCACCCATCTCACGTTCAGCCGGGATTACAGCACTTATACCGGGACAAGTTACTCCAAACATACTTTCGCGGTCTGGGGGCACCAGGCCGGGAATGCAGGCGGAAATATCGCCGCAGCACCGCAAAATAAAGAGCCCGACAAAAGCGCCATCGACATGATCGCGGAAACCGGCCCCATGACCACCGAGAACGTGCTGGAGCAACTTGATGCGAAGCAGTTGCCGCAGGTGAGGATAAACATCATCGCCTTGCGCGAGAAACTCCTGGATGAAGCTGCGAAGGCCCCTGCTTCAAGTCCGGATACTTACGAGGCGGCGGTGGGTTTGTGCAACGCGTGGCTTGCCGCGCTGGATGAAAGGGACGGTATCATGGCCACCGAATCCAAGGCCCCGCCGATGGGCACGGCCGACATGGCTTCGACGAGGCCGGTGCATCCCGGTGAATTTTCGCTGGAGCAGGAGGGCATGGACGCGCAAAAGAAAAAGCAGGATGACAAGACGCAAAACGCTTTTTTCAGCACGACGCAGAAGCATCAATGGGCGCAACGCTGCGCGCAGTTACACCAATATCTCGACCGGCTTTATGCCCAAATCGGCGTGTTGCGGCGCCATGCGGACCAGGTCAAGGCCGGCGCAGCCCCGGCGTCTTAGCGTCTTGGTTTCCAATTCAACCCCCAACCCCCACACGAATTATGAAAAAAACGATAATAGCCTGCCTTGTCACAGCGATGACCGCGCTTGCCGCTCCCTTCTTACACTCTGCGCCGCCCGCGGCCAATACCGTGGACGATCTGCGCAAGGCCATCACTTCATCTCCTTATACGTGGGAGCATGACAAGACACACTACGACCTGACATTCAACGCTGACGGCACAGGGAAGTCCGCGAAGAGTCCCCTCAAGTGGCAGGCTGTCAACGCCCAAGTGGTGAGCATCACCTGGCTTAAAGAATCCGGCGAACCCAATGGCAATACCGCCGAACTCACTTTCAGCGCGGATTACAGCAGCTACAGCGGGACAAACAAGGCTGCCAAAACGATTGAAGTGAACGGGCACCGGGTCG
>DASZPK010000169.1:0-2807 GCA_035550335.1 Chthoniobacteraceae bacterium
CGCCTTTTGGATGCCGTTGAAAAGCTTCATCCGGTCAAACGGCTCGCTGCGCCCATCGCGCTTGATCACCCGGATGTCCGCCCGGTCGAGCTGTTCGTAGGTGGTGAAGCGAAAGCTGCAGGCGATGCATTCCCGCCGGCGACGGATGCTGTCGCCGTCCTTGGACAGGCGCGAATCAATCACCTTATCCTCGACATCCCCGCATTTAGGACAACGCATTGTGCAAAATATCTAAGTTGTGGCCACCCCTACACAACATCTTGTGGTAACCGCCTGATTCGCGCAAGTGAAAAATCGCATCCTCAAAGATGCAAGCGCAATTTCTTAAACGCGTGTGGAACATAATTGTTCCGCTGATAAAAACAAACACCATTTGTTTTTATCGGAATTGTGCGATCCAAACGTCAAACCACGCGGCCTTGCTCGACCTACGCCTCGGCTTTGACCGGCTTTTTCTTCGCGGCAGCAGGCTTCTTCGCGCGCGGCTCGAACTCGAACACGACCTTCCCGCCTTCGAGTTTGAGATACGCCGAGAAGGGCCTCCCCTTTTTCGAAATGAATTTCGGCAGCAGATCCGTCTTCCCGGTCGTGAAAATCTTCACCGCCTGGTCCGGCGGGATCGCGCGCTGGCAGATGTTCTTCCCCATGCGCAACGGCTTCGCGCCTTTCTTCCCCGGCACGCACAAATAATTCATCTCCGTCTCGTAGAGCGTTCCGTGCTCCGTCTCCGCTAGGATTTTTGCCTGCGAGAGATCGGGCGCCGCGCCATTTTCGCCGCCGCCCTGCTCGAAATCGAATTTCTGCTTCCACTCCGTCGTGTCGAGGATGACGACGGCGGGGAATGTCCGTCCGAATTTGTTGCGGAATCCCTCGAGCGGCCCGATTCGTTTTTCCGTGAGCAGCTTCGCGACTTCCTCGCGCTCGAATTCGCGGTCGGCCATTTTTTTCCAAATGAGGAGCTTGCACTCCGGGTTCGTGCACTCGAACGCGCGGAAGGTCTCCTTGAACGGGCGCGTCCCGCATTTCGGGCACGCCACGTCGAGCGGCTCGAACTTGCCGGTGACTTCCTTGCCGAGCCCGCCGCGCACTTTTTCTACGATGTCAGTCGTGAGGTGGCGGATCTCGCCCATGAATTTCTCGCGTGAGAGCTGGCCGCGCTCCATCTGCCGAAGCTGGTATTCCCAGCCGCCGGTGAGCTCCGGTTTCGTGAGCGTCTCGGCGTTGAGATTGCGCAGCAGTGTGATGAGCGAAAGCCCCTTCGCCGTGACAAAAAGATCGCGCCCTTGGCGCAGCAGGTAGCCCTCGAAAAGCAGCCCCTCGATCACCTGCGCGCGCGTGGCCGGCGTGCCGAGTCCGCGCTCGGCCATGGCCTCGCGCAAGTCTTCGTCGTCGACAAATTTGCCAGCGCCTTCCATCGCGGAGAGCAGCGTGGCTTCCGTGAAACGCGCCGGGGGTTTGGTCTCGCAATCCTTGACCTCGACCGCGGTGGTCTTCGCCTTTTCGTTTGGCGTGATCGCGACGATGGCCTTGTCGCCGTCCCCTTCGCCTTCCGCCTGGCGTCCGTAAACGGCGAGCCAGCCGGGATCGACGATGATTTTTCCATCCGTGCGGAATTTCTCACCCTCGACGGTCGTGATGCGGGTCGTGACCTCGAATTGCGCCGGTGGATAAAACACCGCGATGAACCGCCGCGCAACGAGATCGAAAATCTTCTGCTCGCGCTCGTCGAGCAACTTCGGCGCGGCGCCTGTCGGCACGATGGCAAAGTGGTCGCTGATCTTCGCGTTGTTGAAAATGCGCTTGTTCGGCTTCACCCAACCCTGCGCGAGCGCCTTCTCCGCATGCGTGGAGAGCGACGGATTGTCGAAGCTCGCCATCACCTGCTTCGCCGTGGCGACGTGGTCTTCCGGCAGGTAGCGCGAATCGGTTCGCGGATAGGTGAGCGCCTTGTGCTTTTCGTAAAGCGCCTGCGCGATCTGCAAAGTCATGCGCGCCGGAAATCCGTGGCGCTGGTTCGCCTCGCGCTGGAGCGTGGTCAGGTCGTAAAGCTGCGGGCTCGCCTGCGAGGCGGGTTTTTTCTCCTCCTCGATCGTCCCCGGTTTGCCTTTGCATTTCGCCTTGATCGCCTCCGCCTTCGCGCGCTCCCAGAGGCGCTCCGCGCGCAAATCCTCCTCCCCGTTTTTCTTGAATCCGGGGTCGAACCACCGCCCGCGATAACCGCCCGCCGCCACTTCAAAATCCCCATACACTTCCCAATACGGCTTCGACTGGAACCCGCGGATTTTCTCCTCGCGCTCGGCGAGGATCGCGAGCGTCGGCGTCTGCACGCGGCCCGCGGTGGTTTTCTGGAAACCGCCCATCGCCTTCGTGTTCAGCGCCGTGAGAGCGCGCGTGGAATTGATCCCCACGAGCCAGTCCGCCTCGCTGCGCGAAGTCGCCGCGTCGGCGAGCGGGAGCATCTCCTCATTCGACCGCAGGTGCGCGAACGCATCGCGGATCGAATCGGGCGTCATGCTCTGGAGCCAGAGGCGCTTGATCGGCTGCTTCGCCCCCGAGGCGCGGATGATGTTGCGGAAAATCAGTTCCCCTTCGCGTCCGGCGTCGCACGCATTGATGATCTCGGTCACTTCCTTGCGCTTGATGAGCTTCTTGAGCAGCGTGAGCCGCGACGCATTCTTTTCGATCGGCGCGAGCCCGAACTCCGGCGGCAGATGCGGCAGCTTTTCCATCGTCCACTTCCCGCGGGCGATTTCGTGCTCCTTGGGCACGGTCAATTCGAGCAGATGGCCCACGGCGCTGGAGATGAC
>DASZPK010000170.1:0-1604 GCA_035550335.1 Chthoniobacteraceae bacterium
TTTGCCGGGATGAGATAGTAATCGTTCTCGCGCGTGGTGAGGGTGGTGGTGATGACGGGCGAGCCGCGATTTTTCCAGGCGTCGTTGAATGCGGCTTCGAGCGCCGGGTATTCCTCCTTGGGGAAAATCCACGGCACCTCACTCTTGGTCGGGTTCGCGCCCCCGAAAAGGGCGGTGACCTCGGTCGGCATCAGCGGGAAATGGTTGCGGTCCGTCGTGAGGTCCATCTGGGAATTGATAAACGCGATGATGCGGGGGACGCCTCGCGCCACGAGCGCGGCCACGCCGGAGTTGTCCGAGCCGCCGCCATCGGTATGGATTTTCACATGTGTAACGGGTGTATCAACACCGAGCGCGCCGGGGTCCCAATGCGTGAACTTGGGAAACCCGACAATATACGCCAGCGTGGGATACGGGACCGTGGGCGCCGCCCCGCTAGTGGCCAGCAGGTCGGCAAGGCTGAACCGCGGCGAAGCGCGGAAATTCGACGGCGCACCGCGCGGCCTCGAAGTGGAGGTGACGATCCACGGGCGGCCCGGCGCGCCGGCGGAATCGACCCGGTCGAAGGCCATGTCGTACCCCGCGCTTTCAACGTAGCCGCCGCCGAGAGTATGACGCCGGTTCCCGAGCGGAAAAAAGGCGCGCGCACCGATGTAATTTGGCGTTAATTCCAAGGGATAATACTCGGTCGCGGGATTGAAATTCAGCGGCTGGACGAATGACGCACCGGCGAGCAAATAGGGGCGGCCCGGCGGACACCACAGGAAATCGTCTTTCTTCAAACCGGCATCCGGATTCCTCGCGATGATGGACTGCGCGCTTTTTTCATCGTAGGCGATGAAGTGGTTTTCCTTCGTGATCTCGAGCGGCACGAGATAAACGCCCGCGAGCACGTAGGCCCAGCTTTTGTCGCCGCGCAGTTTGAAATAGCGCGTGAGGCTGAGGATGCTGTTCTGCGCGCAGGATGAGAACGAACCCGGCACGTTGGACGCGAGCGCGTCGAGGTTCAATTTCTCCGGCGGGATGTAAGGGCCGAAAAATTGGTTGTCCGCCTTTTCCACCCAATCCGCGCCGTCGCCCTCCTTTTTCTGCAAGAAACAATACGGCCCGCAGCACCATGTCGCCCCGGAGACGGACGAAATGTAACGCACGCGCGAGAGCAGCCCGATCTGCCGCAGCGCGCGCAGTTCTCCCATCGCGCACACCGCCGCGCGATTGCCACCGCCGGAGAATGAGATGCCGATATTTTCCTTGGCGCCGATGGCGGGGATGCTGAGTTCGGGGAATACACTGGCTGCGGGAGCGTCGGGCATGGCAGGCGCTTTCCATGCAGCCACCTTGAGCGTTTCGGCGTGGTAGCAGGAGGCGAGAAGGAAGCCCGCCAGCAGCAAGGCGGGAGAGCGAAGCAGACGCATCGTTTTTTTATCCCGAAAAACACAACGGCGGTCAATATCGGCCTCGCCCCTCACTCCCCCACCCTCGACATCTGCAAAAAAATCATCCAATATCGCAGTCCAACCTCAACCAGGAGTTCCCCCATGCAAAAATATCTGATCATTCTCATCGCGTTGCTTTTTTCAGCCGACGCATTCGCCGACAACGCG
>DASZPK010000171.1:0-3610 GCA_035550335.1 Chthoniobacteraceae bacterium
CGGCGTGCCCGCGGATGCCCAGGGATCGCTGTCGCGGACATCATCGAGCACCAGCGTCTCGGGCTCGGGATCTGGATCGCTGGCGGCTACCGCTGGCGCGGTGGATACAGGCGTGGTCTGGGCCAGGACCTTCTCCCGGAAATTCGCAAACTGCCACATGCCCCAGCTTGCGAAAAGCGCAGCGCCGGACCACAGCGGCATCGCCACCCACCACGGTTTTTTCTTGCGCCTGTGTGAACGCATTATCCTTTGCAGCGCGGCATGATGTCGCCCATCCAGAGGGCCCGGAGCCTCCCACGAGACGCGGGCTCGCACCTTCTCCTCAATGCCCGCCCGTGGGTTTCCCTGGCGTATGGCCCGTTGAATGACACCGCACAACCTCCATGTCGGTCACGATCAAATCCATCGGCACGTCGTGGGCCTCGCACGGAAGCGGCTCGGCCACGAGTTGCTCGTGAAAGCACAGCGCACAGCGCACGCCCTGAAAATCCTGCTGCGCCAAAAAACGGTCATAAAAGCCCCGGCCACGCCCGACACGATAACCCTTGTGGTCGAACGCCATGCCCGGTACCACCACCATGTCGATCATGCCCAGCGGCACCACAATGCCCGAGACCGGCTCCAGGATGCCCGGCCCGGTGGTCTGCATCCCCGTATCGAGGCTTTTGATTTCGACCGGATCCATGCGCTTGGAAGTCCAGTCGACCCGTGGAACGGCGATCGATTTGCCTTCCTGCCACGCTTTGACCGCGAGGGTCGACGTTTCCACCTCCATCGGCGTGGACATGAAAATCATGATGGTCTGGGCGTGCCGGAACTCGCGCGTCGCGATTAATTGCTGGCATGCGGCCAGCGACCGAATATGCCGCTCGTTGGCCGATAGGGCGGCCAGAAATGTTTTCATCTGGGCGCGGAGATGGTTCTTCGTCATGACGTTCCTGTGCACAAGGGGTAAGGCGCCGGTGTCGAGCGGTATCGTAACCGGAGCCACGGCATGCGTGAATGCATCCCCGGCCAAAACGCACCAATATGCGAAGAAACACTCAGCTTGTCGATGATTCCCCGCCCGGCGTTTGCGCGTCGCGTATGGCCTTGAGCTTGGCGAGATACTGCTGAAAGACCGCCTCTTTGCCGCGGTCGGTGGGACGATAGTAGGTCTTCTCCACGCCCAGGTAATCCTGCGGAACGTACCCCTCCGGGTGATCGTGGGCGTATTGATAGCCGGTGTGGCCGAGCTGCTCGGAACCCCGGTAGTGCGTATCGCGCAGGTGGCGCGGCACGGGAACGGTGCGCTGCTTTTCCACATCCTCCATCGCCTCGCTGATGGCCATGTAGGAGGCGTTCGATTTGGGGCAGCACGCCATGTACGTGACGGCCTGCGCGAGCGTGATCTGCGCCTCCGGCATGCCGATGAACTCGACGATCTGGTGCGCCGCGGCGGCCAGAATGATCGCGGCCGGATCCGCATTGCCGATGTCTTCACTTGCCAAAATAGCGATACGCCGGGCGATGAACCGGGGATCTTCGCCCGCGTGAAGCATTCGCGCCAGCCAGTAAATGGCGGCGTCCGGATCGCTGCCGCGCATCGACTTGATGAACGCGCTGGCCGCATCATAGTGCTCGTCGCCCGCCGCATCGTAAACCACGTCCTTGCGCTGTATCGACTCCTGCGCAACATCCAGGTCCACGACAATTTTTCCGCCTGCGTTGCCCTCGCGCTTCCCGCCTGAAAGCACCGCAATTTCCAGCGCCGTCAGGGCGCGGCGGGCATCGCCGTCGGAAACGCGCACCCAATGCTCGATCGCCTCCGGCGCAAGCTCCAGGGGCACGTTCCCGTATCCACGTTCCTTATCGGACACGGCGGCCAGAATGATTGAGCGAATCTCGCCCTCGGTCAGAGGCTCGAACTGGAAAATCTGCGATCGCGAGACCAGCGCGGAATTCACCGAAAAGAACGGGTTCTCTGTCGTGGCCCCAATGAGAATGATGTGGCCGAGTTCCACATCGCCAAGAAGGATGTCCTGCTGGCTTTTGTTGAAACGATGGATTTCATCCAGAAAAAGGACCGTTCGCCCGCGGCCCGGGCTCTCCGGATCGGAATTCTCGAGGCGGGATTTGGCGGCCGCCAGAACGTCGCGAACTTCCTTCACCCCCGTAGCGGCGGCGTTGAGCTCGACGAAATGGGCGTGCGTGTGATTGGCAATCAGGTGGGCAAGCGTCGTCTTCCCGGTCCCCGGAGGGCCATAAAAAATCAGCGACGTGAGCCGGTCCGCTTCGATCATTCGCCGGAGCAGCTTCCCGCGTCCGAGGATATGCGACTGGCCGGCAAATTCTTCCAGCGTGCGCGGGCGCATCCGCGCTGCCAGGGGCAGGGCCGCGGCGCGCCGCTGATCACGCAAAGGTTGAAACAAGTCCGGCATGTCTGAGTTTCCACGAGCGGGAAATCACGCCGAAAAGTTTAGCGTGCCCAAGACCCTTTTTCCTGTTAGACCTTCGCGACGCCGGCGCGAAGCACAGGGGTTTGCCGAAAATCTTTCGCGGAATCCACCACTAGCGCACTGTCGAATCTCCCGGCGAAACGCCATGCCCCCCGCCACCCTACGCGAGAAAGCCCGTTTCCCGACACCACGCGATGTACTGCTGAATCCCCTTCGTCAGTGGCGTCTGCGGATAGTAGCCCAGCAGCGATTTGGCCTTGGAAATGTCCGCCACATAGCGCGTCACTTCCCCGGTCTGCGAAGCCGCATAGGTCGCCTTTGCCGCCCGCCCGGTGGCCAGTTCGATCAACGTCACCAGGTCATACAGCGTCTGACCCTGTCCATACGCCAGATTGATCGTCTGCCCCGCGACGCCCGCCGCTCCGCCGGTCAGCCGCTCGATGCCCGCCGCGATGCCCGCCACGCAATCATCAACGTAGGTGAAATCGAGCATTTTGTTGCGCCCGAAAACGGTGATCGGCTCGCCGCGCCAGATGCGCCGGACGAACAGCGGTATGACGCGTTCCATCCGATCGAGGTCGTTGTCAAACCGCCCGTAGACGTTCGAAAAACGAAACACCAGCGTTTTCAGGCCATAGCATTTCGCATAGGAGGAAAAGAACGCTTCCCCCGCGATTTTTGAAGCGGAGTAGGGCGATTCGGCAATGACGAAATCCGCCATCGATTCCTCGGTCACGTGACGCAGCACGTCCCCATACACCTCGCGCGAAGACCCAAAGAGAACCGGAGCCTTGCTGCGCCGCGCAAGTTCCAGCGCTGCGAACGTCATCGCCACATTCTCAAAAGCCTTGGCCGGCTCTTTCACCAGTTGATGCACCTTCGCCCACGCCGCCAGATGCACGACCGCCTCCGGGGCGAAATCCAGCGCTTCGCGCGGAAGCGCGGCATTCCCACCGGCATCTGGCGGAGCCGTCAGGTCCGCGATGATCGTGCGGAACGACTGCGTCCACGCATTGGCCCGCTTGTCGATGCCCAGCACCGCATGCCCCAGCGATAACAAATGCAGTCCCAGGTTCGTCCCAATCTGTCCCGATGCCCCCGTGATCACAACCTTCATTGCGCTCGCCTCCGGAAATCGCGCCGCTCGCTTGCCGCGCCGTCCACTGTAGAAT
>DASZPK010000172.1:0-2696 GCA_035550335.1 Chthoniobacteraceae bacterium
CTCGTGGAAACGCTCGGGGCGCTCGGGGCTCGGCATCGCGCAGCATGTGGCGCGCGTGGCCACGCCGTTCGAGTGGTCGGCGCAGCGGCTGCTCGAGGCGGGCGCGAAGGCGGAATGGGTGGGGCATCCGCTCCTGGAGCGGAAATATTCGCCAGCGGCGCGTGCTGCGTTGCGCGCGGAATTTGGCGCGGGCGAGGACGCGAAGCTCATCGCGCTGCTGCCGGGCTCGCGCATGTCGGAGATCAATTGCCTCGCGCCGCGCATGGCGGCGGTCGCGGGGATTTTGCGCGCGCGCGGGAACATCCAGTTCGTCGCCGCCGTGGCGGAGCGCCGCGTGGAGGCGGTGAAAAAACATCTGCCCGATTGGATCAAACTCGTCCCCGAGCGCGCCGCCGATGTGCTCCATGCCTGCGACGCCGCCGTTGTGAAAAGCGGCACGGCGACGCTCGAGGCCGCCGTCATCGGCGCGCCGCAGGTGATGGTTTACGATTTCCCATGGACGGGCCGCATCGAATGGCTCTTCCTCTGGATGTGGAAACGGAGCGTGAAATTCATCGCCATGCCAAACGTCATCTTGCAGCGCATGGCCATCCGCGAATTGCTCGGCCTCGATTGCACGCCCGAAAAAATCTCCGCCGCCATTACCGAACTCCTCGACGATCCCGCCGCTCGCGAAAAGATGGCCGCCGATTACCGCGAAATCCGCGAAAAACTCGGCGCGAATTTGCCGAAATCCGCCACGCTCCGTACCGCGGAGATGCTTGAGGAAATGCTCGGCGAAAACAACGCGGCGTAAGCGGTCACTGGTTCGGCAGCGCCACGCCGGGCTCGAGGATTCCCTCGCTGCCGGGGTTGGCGCGCTCGCGCCCGATGCGGTTGAGCGCGGCACGGAGGTGGACGATGTCCACCGGCTTCGTGAAATGGAAGGCGAACCCCGCGTCGCGGCTGCGGTCGAGGTCCTCCTGCATGCCGAACCCGCTCAATGCGATCCCGTGCACCGTGCGGGCGCCGGCATCGGCGGCGATCCGCCGCATCAAGTCGAGCCCGTTGCCGTCCGGCAGGCCGATGTCGCTCACGAGCACGTCGAATTCGTATTCGCGCGCGATTTGCATCGCCTCGGCGGTGTTGGTCGCCATGCGCAACTTGTAGCCGCTTCGCGTGAGCAGCCTCGCGAGGGACTGGATCGTGTCGGCGTGATCCTCCACGAGCAGCAGACGCAGCGGGAATTGCGCCTCGGTCGATTGCGCCGCGGCGGGCGCGCTGCTGGCCGCCACGGCATCGCGTGCGACCGGGAGCTTCACGCTGAATGTCGCGCCGCGCCCCATGCCGGCGCTGCGGGCCTCGATCGCGCCGCCGTGCAATTCCGTGAGCGCGCGGCAGATCGCGAGGCCGAGACCGAGGCCGTGCGAGCGGTTCTCGTGCGCCTGCGTAAACGCGTTGAAAATCCCGTCGATCTTTCCCGGCTCGATGCCGATCCCCGAATCGGTGATCTCCACCTGCACCATGCCGTCGGAGTTCGAACTCGCGAGCACGATCTCGCCGCTGCGCGGCGTGTATTTGATGGCGTTGGCAATCAGGTTCCAGAAAATCTGCTGGATACGGGCGGGGTCGGCGTTCAGGCGCGTGTCGCCGGCGCGGAGGTCCATCTTCACGCGCAGGTCGTTGGCGGCGATTTCCGGTTTCCAGATGTCCAGCGCCCGGTTCAGCAATTCATGCCCGTCCGCCTGCTCGATGTGGAGTTGCAGCTTGCCGTTGCGCACCTTGGCGAGGTCGAGCAGGTCGTCGATCAGGCGCGCCTCCAGGCGCACGTTGCGGCGGATGATGGCGAGCAGTTCCCGCATCGAATCGGTGCATTCCTCCTCGCAGAGGAGGTTGACAGCGTTTAACACCGGCGAGAGCGGCGTGCGCAGCTCGTGCGAAAGCATCGCCAGGAAATGGTCCTTCGCGCGGTTCGCGGCCTCCGCCTCCGCCTGCGCCGCCTCGGCCTGCATGCGCAGCGCGCGGTCGTTCGCCTGCTGCAGCAGCTCGGCGTTCGCCTCGTGCAGCGCCGCCTCCGCTTTTTTGCGCTTGGTGATGTCGAGCATCGAGACCAGGAAAAATTCGCCGTCGGGCGCCTGCATCCGGCTGAAATTGATTTCCAGCGGCACGCCGCTCCCATCCTTGCGGCGCGCGAAAAATTCGCCCCCCGTGTGGGGGATCACGAAGGGCCCGGAATCATCCCCCCCGGGGCCGAACATCTCGGGAATCACCATGTCGATGGACATGGCCAGAAGTTCCGGGCGTTCGTACCCGAAGAGCGATTCAGCCCCCGGGTTCACGAGCGTGATCCGCCGTTTCGAGTCGAACACGATGATCGCGTTCGGCGACGACTCCACCACCAGCCGGAACCGCTCCTCGGCTTTCTGCCGCTCGCCGATCTCGCTCGCCAGCGCCGCGTTCATCTCCGCGAGCGACCGGGTTTTTTTGAACAACTCGATGAACACCCCGATCTTCGAGCGCAGGATCGCGGGGTTCACCGGCTTCGTGATGAAATCGGCCCCGCCCGCGCCGTATCCCATCACGATCTGCTCCTCCCCCTGGTCGTAGGCGGTGAGGAACACGATCGGGATGTGCTGTGTTTTTTTGCGCTGCTTGATGATTTTCGCCAGCTCGATGCCGTCGAGGTTCGGCATCCGCACGTCCATCAGCACGACGTC
>DASZPK010000173.1:0-2731 GCA_035550335.1 Chthoniobacteraceae bacterium
TGGGTGCGGATCGTGCATGCCAACCCGCGGGATGCCCGCAAAAGCGCCCGTCTTCAGGACACGAGCTACACGGTGATTTTTGTGTTCGCCATCATCTCCGCGTGCGCGAGCCTGCTGGCGCTCGGCATTCTCCTCGGGTCATCGGCGAAAGACCTCTCGGGCGGGCGGCTCACCGAACACATCCTCCTCTCGGTGGCGACCGTGGTCTGCTCATGGACGCTCGTGCACACGGTCTTCGCGCTGCGTTATGCGCACGCCTATTACATCCGGAGCGGGAATCCGCACGGGAGCGGCCTCGATTTCCCCGGGGAAAAGGCGCCCGACTACCTCGATTTCGCCTATTTTTCGTTCATCATCGGCATGACCTTCCAGGTCTCCGACGTCCAGATCACCTCGCGCTCGATCCGCCGCCTGGCGCTGATTCACAGCGTCGTCTCGTTTGCGTTCAACATGGTGATCCTCGCGCTCACCGTGAATATAATCTCCGGCCTGTTGTGAGTTAAATGGCTCGCGGAACGCTTGCGGCGAAGGGGCGGAATCGCTATTTAATAGGCGCTTATTTCCATGGCGTCCAATTACACCGAAGCGAGCATCAAGACCCTCAGTTCCCTCGAACACATCCGGCTGCGGCCGGGAATGTACATCGGCCGGCTCGGCAACGGCTCGCACGCGGAGGACGGAATCTACGTGCTGCTGAAGGAGACGATCGATAATTCCATCGACGAATTCATGATGGGGGCGGGCAAAAAAATCGAAGTCGAGATGGCCGAGCGCAACGTGAAGGTGCGCGACTACGGGCGCGGCATCCCGCTGGGGAAACTGGTGGATTGCGTTTCGATTATCAACACCGGCGCGAAATACGACAGCGAGACTTTCCAAAAAGCGGTGGGGCTCAACGGCGTCGGGCAGAAGGCGGTGAACGCGCTCTCGCTGAATTACCGCGCGCAGGCGGTGCGCGAGGGGGAGACGAAGGTGGTCGAGTTTTTGAAGGGGAAACTCAAGAGCCAGTCGAAGGTCACGAAGACCAACGAGCGGAACGGGACGCTGGTGGAGTTCACGCCGGACGAGGAATTGTTCGGGAAGGATTTCAAATTCCGCGCGGAGTTTGTGGAGGACATGCTTTGGAACTACGCGTTCCTCAACCGCGGGCTCACGCTCACGCTCAACGGCAAACCGTTTCGCTCGGAAAATGGGTTGAAGGACCTGCTCGCGAAGGAACTCAATGGCGAGCCGCTTTACCCGATCATCCACCTCGAGGGCGACGACATCGAGATCGCGGTCACGCACGGAAATCACTACGGTGAGGAATATTGGTCTTTCGTCAACGGGCAGCACACCACCATGGGCGGTACGCACCTCGCGGCGTTCCGTGAGGCGTTTGTCGAGACGATCCGCAACCATTTCAAAAAGGATTTCGATGCCGCGGATGTGCGGCAGTCCATCGACGCGGCGCTCGTGGTGCGGGTACAGGAGCCGGTGTTCGAGTCGCAGACGAAGACGAAGCTCGGCTCGACTGCGATGGGGCCGAAAGGGCCGACGCTGAAGGAATTCGTCGGCAAGTTCGTGCAGCAGGCGCTCGATACCTACCTGCACAAGAACCGCGAGACAGCCGAGGTCATCCGCCGCAAAATCGAGGAGAGCGAGCGGGAGCGCAAGGAACTCGCCGGCATTCGCAACATTGCCCGCGAACGCGCGAAGAAGGCGTCGCTGCACAACCGCAAGCTGCGCGATTGCCGCCTCCATCTCGGCGACAAAAACGCGCGCGCCGAGGAGAGCGCGATCTTCATCGTCGAGGGCGATTCCGCCGCCGGCTCGCTCACGGCCACGCGCGACGTGCAGACGCAGGCGGTCTTCGCCCTCAAGGGCAAGCCGCTCAACACCTACGGCCTCACGAAAAAAGTGATCTACGAAAACGAGGAGTTTCACCTTCTCCAATCCGCGCTCAACATCGAGGAAGGCCTCGAAGGCCTCCGCTACAACCGCATCATCATCGCCACCGATGCCGACGTGGACGGCATGCACATCCGCCTGCTCCTTCTTTCGTTTTTCATCCAATTTTTCCCCGACGTGATCCGCAACAACCACCTCTACATCCTGCAGACCCCCCTCTTCCGCGTGCGCAACAAAAAGGTGACGAAGTATTGCTACAACGAGCAGGAGAAACAGGCCGCCGTCGCCAGCCTCGGCGCGGGCCACGAGATCACGCGCTTCAAGGGCCTCGGCGAAATTTCCGCCGGCGAGTTCAAGGATTTCATCGGCGCAAACATCCGCCTCGAGCCGGTGACACTGCATCACCTTCCCAACTCCGACGAATTGCTCTCCTTCTTCATGGGCAAAAACACCCAGGAGCGGCAGGATTTCATCATCGATAACCTGCGCGTGGAAAAAGACCTGGTCGAAGCCTGACCGCCTGCCGAAGTTAACATTTGTAAAACATGTCGAAGAAGCCCGCAAAAAATCCCGGCCAATCAGAACTCCCTCTGTCGAATGGCGATTCCGCGCCCGCGCCCGTGGAAACCACTCCGCCGCCTGTAAACAAAACCGGGAAGGTCCAGCAGGACGAAGCCCCCATCGCGACGCATTATCGTAACTGGTTCCTCGACTACGCCAGCTATGTGATCCTCGACCGCGCCGTCCCCCACATGGACGACGGCCTGAAGCCGGTGCAGCGCCGCGTGCTCCACACGCTGTGGGACATGGACGACGGGCGCTTCCACAAGGTCGCGAATGT
>DASZPK010000174.1:0-3360 GCA_035550335.1 Chthoniobacteraceae bacterium
CAGCGGGCCAGCCGGCTGTACGTGAGCACTTCGCGAATCATGCGATCCATGCGATCGCCGCTGCGGGAGATGCGCTCCAAATATTCGCGACCGGTCTGGTCCAGCTTCTCGCCGTAGTCTTCAAGCAAGGCATTCGCATAGCCCTGCATCGCGCGCACAGGGGCCCGGAGGTCGTGGGAAATGGTGTAGGAGAATTCCTCCATTTGCTGGACCACTTCGCGCAGTGATGAAGTTCGCTCCTCGGTCAATTTTTCGAGCTTGCCGGTATAACGGCTCAATTCGTCCTGCGCCAGGCGGAGTTTTTCCTCGCTCTGTTTGCGATTGATAAATTGCGCGAACACTTTGCTGGCCAGGGCGAGTTCGCTGGCGACGGCTTCGGAGAAAGGTTGTCGTCCGTACACCGCCAGCACCCCGACCACACGATCTCCGATCAGCAGCGGATAAATGCCGGAACTCGTCACCTCCTCGTGTTTCAGCCATTCGGCATTCACACTCTCGCCGTCGTTCCGCACGTCGTTATTGATGCTGATTTTGCGGCGTTCGGCGACGCGGCCGATGGTGGAAAAGCCGACGGGGATGCGCGCTTCGGGGCCCTCCAGCTCGCTGTAAAGCCCGGCGCTGGCGCGCAGCACGAGCGTATTGGAATCCGATTCGAGGGCCCAAACGCGCACGAGCGCGAGTTCGAGACGCTTGAGCAACGATTCGGAGACGCGATCCAAAATCGTGTTCATCGAGCCTTCGCTGGTCGTTTCCATGGAAATTTCCGCGCGCAACAATGCCATGCGTGCGCGCTCGGCGACGGCGGCCTGCTCGGCGTGATGTTCGGTGATGTCGTGCAGCACGGCGAGCAATCGCTCGGTCCGGCCCTTCGCGCCGGCAATCGGCCGCACCACGACGTCCCACCATTTGGGTGTGCCGCGGGGCGTCCTGCGAAAACCCACAAAGTGGCTGCCCTTGCCGGAGAGTGCGGAGCGGTACGCTCTTTCCGCAGCCTCGCGCGCTTCGCCTTCCCACACTCCCGGCCAGTAAGGCTTGGAGCGCATTTCTGAATCCTCCGTTTCGAGTAACTTGCGCCCGGCTGGATTGACGTAAATCACGCGCCCGTCCAAATCGAGGACCTTGACGCAATCCGGGCTGCTGTCCAGTACGGTGCGATTGAATTCCTCGCTTTCAACGAGCGCTTTTTCCGCCGTCTTGCGTTCCGTGACGTCCGTGTTGACTTCGAGAATAGCGCGCATGCGCTTGTGCTCGTCGTGGTGCACCACCCAACGAGTCGCGACATGAAGCACCTGGCCGTCCTTCCGGCGATGGGTGACTTCTCCCTCCCAATGGCCGTGGGACTGGAGTTTGGCCTGAATTTTTTGCAACGGTTCCGGCGTCTGTGTGTCCAGCAGGATATGGGCGGTCTGACCAATCGCTTCCTCGGCAGTGAAACCGTACATCTCTTCCGCGCCCTTGCTCCACAGAACAATGCGATCCTTGGGTGACCGCGCCAGCAACGGCGCCATCTCGAGCAACTGTGCCTGTTCGCGCAATCGTAATTCGCTCTCGCGCAATTCCGCGTTGCGGGTGGCCAATTCCTCGTTCAGGGTGGTCAGTTCCTCGTTGGCAGACTCAAGTTCTTCGTTCGAGGTTTCGAGTTCCTCGTTGAGGCTTTGCAATTCCTCGTTGGCGGATTGGACTTCCTCATTCGACGCCTGCAATTCCTCGATGGACGTGTCGTGCTCCTCCTGCAAAGAATGGAGATGATCGCGCGTGGAGGCGAGTTCCTGTTTCAATTCACCGAGCTGCCGCGATTCGCTCACACCGCGAACGCCCTTGCGCAAAACAGGCGCGAGCTTGGGTGCATGCCGCGGCTCGCTTTTTTCGAACAGCACCAAAAAGCATTGCGCCTTCAATTTGAGCGGCACGACTTCGATGTCCACCCGTCCGCGCCGGCTGTCAACCGGCACGCCTTTCTCGCGCACGATGCGGTTCTCGCGCCGGGCTTTAGTGACCGCGCGCTCCAAGGCCACGGCGAGGCTGTCCTTCGCCATTTTCATGATCTGGAACGTCGCCTTGCCCGTGGGGAGCTTCAGGAAATTCGTCATGTCCCCGCGAAATTGCAGCACCTCGCCGTCGCCATTAATGAGCACGCCGGGCGGGGAATATTTTTGCAGCACCAGCCGGTCGGCTTCCTTTTGCACATCGGAACTGCTGACCTCCACGGCTTGAGCGGTGATGGGAACCAATCCTTTTTTGCCGGGCACCATCGCCGGCGGACGATCGAAGCGCGGCCAATTCGACGCCGGTTTCTTGGAATAGATCCGGTGTGTTTTCTCGACGGTGTTGAAGAGGTTATGAAATTGGCCCACGGACTCCGAGGAGCCCAGTACGAGGAAACCATCAGGCTTCAGCGAGTAATGAAAGGCGGGCATGATCTTCTGCTGCAGGGCGGCGTCGAAATAAATCAGCATGTTGCGGCACGTGATTAAATCCACGCGCGTGAACGGCGGGTCCTGCACCAGGTTGTGCTGCGCGAAGATGACCTGGTCACGAATGGCTTTTTTAACGCGATACCGGCCTTCCTCGACGGTGAAAAACCTCTGCAGGCGCGTGCTGCTGACCATGCCGACATCGGCTTTGCTGTAGCAACCGGCGCGGGCGGTTTCAAGCACGGCGCCATTGACGTCGCTCGCGAAAATCTGGATCGGCACGCTGTCCTCGGCTTTCTCGGCGAATTCGGCATACGCCATCGCCAGCGAATACGCCTCCTGGCCCGTCGAACATCCCGCCACCCAGATGCGCAACGTGTCCGCGCCGGAAAGATTTTTGACAAGCTTGGGGAAAATTTTCCGCTTGAGCGTCTCGAATACCGAGGGGTTCCGAAAGAAGCTCGTGACATTGATCAACAAATCCTGGTGCAACGCCTCCAGCTCGGTCGGGTGATGCCGGAGAATTTTGACGTAATCCTCCAGTTCCTTGACCTTGCACAGCCCCATTCGCCGCGTCATTCGGCGGCGGATCGTGTTGCTTTTGTAAAAGGTGAAATCGAGGCCGGTTTTGGCGCGCAGCAATTGAAAAATTCGCCGCAGGTTCGGGTCTTCCGGCCCCACCGGCCAGTTGGTCGGCAGCGGCGAGGCCGCGGCCCGGCGGCCAAATCGCACGCGCGTGCCGTGGCCCTGGTTGCCCCGCCGCTTGGCGTTTGCCGCCGCGCGGCTGCGAATGCGGCCCGGCTTGAGAACGACGCGCGATAGTTCCTTGGCAATGTCTGGCGGCGCGAGAACAAAATCGACACAACCCGTCGCCACCGCCGCACGCGGCATGCTGTCGTATTTCGCGGTGCGGTCATCCTGGGCAAAGGTGATTCCTCCGGCCGCC
>DASZPK010000175.1:0-12485 GCA_035550335.1 Chthoniobacteraceae bacterium
AGCCGCCGGTCGATGTCTTCGAACTCGTGCGCCTCATCGCCACCACGCGCATTGCCCTGCCGCACGCAAAAGTGCGCCTCTCCGCTGGTCGCAGCCGCCTCTCGCGCGAAGCGCAGGCGCTCTGTTTCTTTGCCGGCGCAAACTCCGTTTTCTACGGCGACAAACTCCTCACCGCCGAAAACCCCGCCTTCAACGACGACCGCGAACTGCTCGCCGAACTCGACCTCGTCCCGCAGCCAAGCAGCGTGGCCGATGTGAACCTCACGCCCGCCTGACGTATGTTAAACGCTGTGCGACACCCCGCCCCAGATCCTCGTTCCCAAACTCCGTTTGGGAACGCACGAGTCCCGGCAACTCTGTTGCTCTGGCGGCGCCGCGCAATCATCCGACAGGCCCGTGAAACAGAGTTTCGCTGGCTGATGCGCTCCCAAACAGAGTTTGGGAGCGAGATGCGGTAAAGGAGGAGCCATGCAGGAGATCGGCAAACTCCTCTGCATCGTTGGCCTCGTGATTGCCGTGGTCGGGTTCTTCCTCTGGAAACTCGGCAACAAGTTTCCGCTGGGCCGCCTTCCCGGCGATATCGCCATCCAAAAGCCGGGCTACAGTTTTTATTTTCCAATCACCACTTGCGTCATCATCAGCCTGATTTTGACGCTCATCATGTGGCTGTTGCGAAAATAAGGGATTGCCGGAGCAACTTATCGGTTCTCGTTGAGAAGACGGAAATATTCATCGCGACCGATTCCCGCTGTTTTTAAATTATTTCGGATGATAAACACAGGCACCTCGCGATACGTCGGGATCACGACGGGCCTCGCGATCCCGGGTTTTTGATAAGAACGGTGGCTGCCTTCCTGGCGCAAAAAGCTGAATCCCGCCGCGACAAAAACACGTTCCAAAGTTTTCCAATCAACTGCTGTGAACTTGGGCATGATGATTAATTCACCGTGTCAACTTCACCAAAAACGCCACATCCAAGCTAGACGGACAAGATCGCTTCGCTTCGCTCCACGGCCAGCCACGAGGGACTCTTCCACGAGTCGGCTTTCCGTATATAACCCGCATCCTCCAGCACTTGATCCAGTGTGCCCATTTCGGCCGCCGATTCCAAAAATAAATGCACCGCCTCTTCAAGTGCCTTGCGCGCCTCATCCGGCGTGGCGCCACTGCTGGCAACATCCAGCGGCATTGCATGGGCGACGAATTGATCGCCTTCCTGCCAAAGCTGCGTCGTATAATCGATTGCCAGTTTCATCGACGGCCAAACAGTAGTCTTTAAGCCGGGAAAGAGCAAGTCAGGCGTCGCATTGAAACTCGAACGGATGCTGAACAGCGCCATTTCACTTTCACTCACTTTCACTTTTCACTTTCCACTTCGTAATCCGCCATCGTCGCGAGCATCTCGCGCACCGCGTTTTCGAGACCGACAAATATCGAACGCGACACTATCGAGTGGCCGATGTTCAGTTCCTCCAAGTGCGGCACCGAGAGGATTTTTGCCATGTTCACGTAATTGATTCCGTGGCCGGCATTGATTTGCAGCCCGAGGCTGTGGCCATGATTGGCAGCGGCGCGCAGGCGGGCGAGTTCCTCGTCTTGCAACTCGCCGGTGGCATTGGAAAATGCGCCAGTGTGGAGTTCCACCGCCTCGGCCCCGAGCTGCTTCGCCGCGTCGATCTGCTCAGGCGACGGCTCGATGAAAAGGCTCACGCGGATGCCTGCGGCTTGCAGCCGGCGGATGGTGGGCTGCAATTGCTTGGACAAACCCGCGGCATCGAGCCCCCCCTCGGTGGTGATCTCGCGGCGGTTCTCCGGCACGAGGCAGACGTCCTCGGGTAAAATCTTGAGCGCGATCTCGAGGATCTCCAGCGTGTTGCCCATTTCGAGATTCAGCTTCGTGTTGAGGCTCTCGCGCAGGCGCGTGACGTCGCGGTCCTGGATGTGCCGGCGGTCGGAGCGCAGGTGCACGGTGATCCCCTGCGCCCCCGCCCGCTCGCAAATACCCGCGGCCATGATGAGGTTTGGCTCCGCGAGCGGTGATTCGAGCATGGCGGAATAACGCGCCTGCCGCAGCGTGGCGATATGATCAATGTTTACACCAAGTTTAAGGCTGCTCATGGGGAGAATGTGGAATAATCAATGCCGGAAATGACGTGCACCCGTGAATACCATCGCCATTTTCTTTTCGTTTGCGGCGGCGATGACATCGGGGTCGCGCACGGAGCCGCCGGGCTGGATGGCCGCGGTCGCTCCCGCTTCGGCGGCGGCGATGAGGCCGTCGGGGAATGGGAAAAAGGCGTCGCTGGCGACCACGCTTCCTTCGAGGGAAAGGCCGGCGTCCTGCGCCTTCCAGATTGCGATGCGCGAGGCGTCAACGCGCGACATCTGCCCTGCGCCGATGCCGAGCGTGCGGTCTTTCGCGCAATAGACAATGGCGTTCGATTTCACGTGCTTGACGACCTTCCAGCCGAAGGCCATCGCCTTCATTTCATCCTGCGAGGGCGGGCGCTCGGTGACGACTTTGGTTTCGATGCCTTCCAGTTCCTTTGTGACTTTGCCATCCTTGTCCTGCACGAGGATGCCGCCGATCACGGAGCGGACGTCCTCGGTGACGGCGGTGTTGGTCGGCGCGAGTTTGCGCATGAGACGGAGGTTCTTTTTCTTTTGCAAGAGCACGCGCGCATCCGGCTCGAACTCCGGCGCGATGATGACTTCGCTGAAAATTTCGTTGATCGCTTTCGCGAGCGCCTCGGTGAGCGGGCGGTTCGTGATGATGATGCCGCCGAACGGCGCCTGCTTGTCGGTCGCGAATGCCTTGTCCCACGCTTTTTTCAAATCGGGGTCGGAGCCGACGCCGCACGGGTTCGTGTGCTTGAGGATGGCGACGGTCGGCTCGGAAAATTCGTCGATCAAATCCGAGGCGGCGGTGATGTCGAGGATGTTGTTAAACGACAATTCCTTGCCGTGGAGCTTTTGGAAAAATTCGTCGAAGCTGCCGTAGAGCGCGGCCTGCTGGTGCGGATTTTCGCCGTAGCGGAGCCGCGCGGCGAGCGGCATCGAGAGCGAATAGGAACAGGTGGTTTCCTGCTCCTTGTTGAGGAAATTCGCGATGGCGCCGTCGTATTTCGAGGTGGTGATGAAGACCTTGATCGCCAGGCGCTCGCGGAGCTTGAGGGTGGTCGCGCCGTCGTTGTCGCGCATGTTGTCGAGCACGTCCTTGTAATCCGCCGGGTCCACGATCACGGTCACCGAGCGGTAGTTTTTTGACGCGCTGCGGAGCATCGACGGGCCGCCGATGTCGATCTGCTCGATGGCCTCGTCGAGCGTTACATTCGGTTTCGCGACGGTCTGCTCGAACGGGTAGAGATTCACCACAACCATGTCGATCGGCTCGATCTCGTGCTCCTTCGCGGTGGCGACGTGCTCGGGGTTGTCGCGGAGGTAAAGCAGGCCGCCGTGTACCTTGGGATGGAGCGTTTTCACCCGTCCATCGAGGATTTCCGGCGAGCCGGTGAACTGCGAAATCTCCTTCGCGGGAACCCCCTGCTTCTTGAGCAGGGCGAATGTCCCGCCCGTGGAGATGATTTCGATCCCGAATTTGACCAGTTCCTTTGCAAAGTCGACGAGACCCGTCTTGTCGGAGACGGAAACAAGCGCGCGTTTTATTTTCATTTGAGGGGATAAAACTATGGGATGCGGGCGGCGAGGTCAATAAAGGGGTGCATTGCACTCCGGACCGGTCTTCCAATCCACATGAATCCGTGTAATCTGCGGCTGATTGCAAGGAGTCTCAATGAACGCCATGTCCTTCCTCACTCCCTACAAGCACGACGGCATGTGGGTCTTCGACGACCCGCTGACCGGCCTCGTGCGCGAGCCATTCGTTTTCGGCATCGACACAATGATCTCCTCGTTGACCACCAACATTCCTGACGCGGAGCGCGGGTTCACGCTCATCTATTCCGCATCCCCATTTCCAGGCTACGCCGCGCACCTCGAATGGAAACGCGAGGAATACGGCGGCAACTGGTATTTCTGCCCGGAACTCGGCATCGAGGGATGGCTCTGTCCCGCGCTGTTCAAATACTTCGATAAAGCGCCCCAGACTCTTTACGCGAAAGCCGAGCCGAAACGCACGTAATGTCAGCCACACGCTACATCCTCGAACTCTGCGACACCGCAGGCGAGCACAAGCCGATCGCGCGCTTCGAGTCCCCCACCCCGTTCACTGCAGTGAATGTCGGCGACCGCTTCGACGACACGGGCTGGCCACGGCTCGACGGCGCGGGTGTGATCGCCAGCCCGACGCAACCGATCCGCTACACGGTCCATTCCATCAAGCATCTCGTCGAAACCACGCCGGAGGGATTGGTGGTGCGCTATTGCCTGAACCTCCAGCCGTATTCCGGGCCGGCTTCGCCGGTGTGGGGCTGATTCGCATCGACCATGCGCTGCTGTACGTGTAGCATCGCCGACATGGAAAAATCACCGTCGCAGCCGCAGCCCACGCCCGCCATGCACCACGAAATTCGCGTGAAACACATCGCGGGCGGATCGCTCTTCAGGCTGCTGCTGCTCACCAGTTGCGTGATTTTCCTGCCGGTTTATTTCCTGCTGGGAATCACGGGCGCGTTCGGTTTGCACACGGTTGTGGACGCAAACGGCCATTTCCTTACCGGCGTGAGCGCCTTGAAGCCGGCACTGGGCGCGGGATTTCTCCTCGTGCTTTTGTTTACGTGCGGCGTGTGGTGCGTGGTCTATGGCGGAATGCGTCTCATCTCACTCAAGTGGCCGATTGTCATCAAATATCATCCCCACCCAGGCGCTGTGAAGGAAAAGGACGGCATGCAAACAGCGGCGCCATCGACCGCGGCCGACCTGGAATCCGTGGACTGACCTTCCCAGCCATGAAAGCCCACTCCTTGCTTTTCTTCCTCCTCGCAGCCGCCTGTTGCCTTTTGCCGGGATGCGAACGCAGGCAGGCGTACGGCACGAATTACGTGTTGTCGCTTTACAATTCGGAGGACAAAAAGGCGTTTGCCGCCGCCGGGACGGGATTCGACGAATGGCTTGTCAAACGTGGTTTAACAAAGCGCCCGTCACCGGGCGGGATGTCGGAGTGGTCGGGCATGCACACGGATGGCGACACCGAAACCTGGTACCAGCTCCCCATCGGTAAAAACCTCCTGCTCCTGCGGATCACCGCCAATAGGGAGCACGGACAGATCGACGCCACCGTGGACGACAATGGGACTTACACCAAGGCGGAACTGGCCGCCTTGCTCCGAAGCCAGGAACAGCTCTGGTCCGACATGATTGACTGGTTCGATACCGGCCCCGGCTCGGCGGATAATCACGTGGGAGGCGGTGCGGCAAAATGGTTCTCCAAAGCCCGCACCGACATCGCCAAGGAATACAAAAAACGCGCCGAGTCCAGCGACTAAGCTTCGAGCTTCGTCTCAACCCACCGCGCGTAGAGCCAGCAGAGGTCGGAGAGGCGGTTGAGGTAGCGGATGACCTCGGGATTCACGGGAATTTTGTTTTCCACCAGCGCGGCGACGCGGCGCTCGGCGCGGCGGCAGACAGTGCGAGCGACATCGAGCGCGGCGGAACCGGGAGTCGCGCCCGGCGTGGCCCAATGCTTGTAGGTGATCTTGTGGTTTTTCTCGATGTCGTCCACGAGCGCGGTGAGGCGGTCCACCATTTCGGCGGTCACTATGCCGTAGCCGCCCTTGATGTAGCGCTCCCGGTCCTCCTCTGCCACAGCCAGCTCGCCCATGAGCGTGACGAGCTCTTTTTGAATCGAGAGGACCGGCTCGCAGACGAACGGCTCGTTCGCGGTGGCGCGCACCATACCGAGAGCGGCGTTGAGTTCATCCACGGTGCCGTAGGCCTCCACGCGAATGTCGGTCTTCGGCACGCGCTTGCCGAACATGAGGGCTGTCGTGCCGCCGTCGCCGGTTTTGGTTGCGATGGACATCGGTCAATCCATATATCGTGCGAATCCGCGCAAAAAGAAAAAACGGCGCGCGGATTTCTCCGCGCGCCGTTTGTTGAATGTTTTCGCTTGTTGTTGTTTAACCCGCCGCAGCCGGTTCCACCGCCGGCGCTTCGCCTTGCGGCTCGCCGAAGGTGACGACCTTCACGTTGCGGTGGCTCGGGAAACCGGTGCCGGCAGGGATGAGGTGACCCATGATCACGTTCTCCTTGAAGCCGCGCAGGTTGTCGACTTTGCCCAATGTCGCGGCCTCGGTAAGGACGCGCGTGGTGTCCTGGAATGACGCGGCGGAGATGAACGAGTCGGTTTCCAACGACGCCTTCGTGATGCCGAGCAGCACGGGCGTGGCCTCGGCGGGCTTGCCGCCTTTGTCGACGACACGCTTGTTTTCCTTCTCGAATTCGAGGCGGTCGACTTGGTCTCCCCAGAGCATGGCGGTGTCGCCCGGCTCGGTGATTTTCACCTTGCGCAGCATCTGGCGAACGATAATTTCGATATGCTTGTCGTTGATTTCGACGCCCTGAAGGCGGTAGACCTCCTGGACTTCGTTCACGAGGTGCTCCTGCAGGTCCTGCGGGCCGCAGACGTCGAGGATTTCGTGCGGAACGACCGGGCCTTCGGTGAGCTGCGATCCCTTCTTCACGAAATCGCCATTGGCCACGATGATGTGCTTGTTGAGCGGGACGAGGTGTTCCTCCTCGGCGCCGGTCTGCGGGTCGCGCAGGATGACCTTGCGCTTCGCGCGGACGGAGCCGCCCATTTCCACAACGCCATCGATCTTCGCGATCTCGGCCGCGTCTTTCGGGCGGCGCGCCTCGAAGAGCTCGGCCACGCGCGGCAGACCGCCGGTGATGTCCTTGGTCTTTGCGATCTTGCGCGGGGTCTTGGCAAGCATGGTGCCAGCCTGGACTTTCTTGCCCTCGTGCACGGCCACGTGCGCGCCGGCGGGAATCGAGTAGCTGGCGATCACTTCCTTGTCATCCACAATGACGATCTGCGGATGCAGGTCTTCCTTGTGCTCGATGACGACGGTGCCCTTCACGCCGGTGTCGTTGTCGATCTCGCTCTTCACGGTGACGCCGGTGATCATGTCGCGGAATTCGACCTTGCCGGTCTTTTCCGTGAGGATCGGGACGTTATACGGGTCCCACTGGACGAATGCCTCGCCCTTCTTGACGGTCGCGCCGTCGGCAAGGGAGATGACCGAGCCCACGACCACGTTGTGCAATTCGAGCTCGCGGCCCTCCTTGTTGTGGACGGTGATGGTGCCGTTTTTGTTGAGAACGATCCACGTGCCTTCGAGCGACTGCACGGTGCGCAGGTCGTTGTAGCGGATGATGCCGTCGTTTTTCGCGTTGATGATCGGGCGCTTGAACGTGCTGGACGCCGTGCCGCCGACGTGGAACGTGCGCATGGTGAGCTGCGTGCCGGGCTCGCCGATGGACTGCGCGGCGATGATGCCGACAGCCTCGCCGAGCTTGACCATCTGGCCGGTGGCCAGGTTGCGGCCATAGCACTTGGCGCAAACGCCGCGGCCGGATTCGCAGGTGAGCACCGAGCGGATCTTGAGTCGTTCGACGCCCACTTTTTCGATGTTGGCGGCAATGGTCTCGTCGATGAGCTGGTTTGCCTTCACAATCTTGGAGCCGGAAACCGGGTCCTTGATCGTTTCGCAGCTCACGCGACCGATGATGCGGGTCGCAAGATCAACCACTTCTTCGTCACCCTCGTAGATGGATTTGACGACGATGCCGTTCACCGTGCCGCAATCGAGCTCGTTAATAATCACGTCCTGCGACGCGTCAACGAGCTTGCGGGTGAGGTAACCGGAATCCGCGGTCTTGAGCGCGGTGTCGGCAAGGCCCTTGCGGGCGCCGTGCGTGGAGATGAAGTATTCGAGCACGGTGAGGCCCTCGCGGAAATTCGAGGTGATGGGGCGCTCGATGATTTCGCCGCTCGGCTTGGCCATGAGGCCGCGCATGCCGGCAAGCTGCTTGACCTGCTGCTTGTTGCCGCGCGCGCCGGAATCGACCATCAGGTACACCGGGTTGAGTTCCTTGCGGCCCTCGTTGTGCTCGAGGGTCTGGAACATGACGTCGGCGATGGTGTTGCCGGCGTGGGTCCAAATGTCGATGACCTTGTTGTAGCGCTCGCCATCGGTGATGATGCCGCGCTTGTATTGCTTGTCGACTTCCCCAATTTGCTTGTAGGCGGATTCGAGCTGAGTGGTTTTTTCCTTCGGGATGATCATGTCGGCGATGCCGATCGAGATACCCGCGCGGGTCGCCCACGTGAAGCCGAGTTCCTTGAGTTTGTCGAGCGTCTGGACGGTGCCGTCCTGGCCAACGGTCTGGTAGGTGCGCCAAATGATGTCCCCGATCTGTTTCTTGCCGGCAGCTTTGTTGATGAAGCCGAGCTGAGCGGGCCAGATCTGGTTGAAAATCACGCGGCCGGCGGTGGTCTTGAGAACCTTCTTTGAGTGATCGCCGTAGATCGTGATGATCTTCCCTTCCTTGTCGAAATCGGGGTTGAGATAATGGATCCAGTCGTGGATGTGGATGGTGCCCTCGGAGAGCGCGAATTCCACGTCGACGGGATTCGAGAAGAGCGGGAGGCGCTTCGTCTCGTCGTTACGGCGCGGATTTTGCGTGAGGTAATAACAGCCGAGCACGATGTCCTGCGACGGCGTGGTGATCGGCTTGCCGCTCGAGGGCGAGAAGATGTTGTTCGGCGCGAGCATGAGCATGCGCGCTTCCATCTGGGCCTCGACCGACAGCGGGACGTGCACGGCCATCTGGTCGCCGTCGAAGTCCGCGTTGTAAGCGGTGCAGACGAGCGGATGGATGCGGATCGCCTCGCCTTCGATCAACTGCGGCTCGAAAGCCTGGATCGAAAGACGGTGCAGGGTCGGTGCGCGGT
The DNA here is from genome assembly GCA_035550335.1 of Chthoniobacteraceae bacterium. Classification (GTDB taxonomy): domain Bacteria; phylum Verrucomicrobiota; class Verrucomicrobiia; order Chthoniobacterales; family Chthoniobacteraceae; genus DASZPK01. The sequence goes on from DASZPK010000175.1 coordinate 8,918, forward strand.
TCAGGAGAACCGGGTGGCCCTTGGTGACTTCCTCAAGGATGTCCCACACTTCGGGCGTCTGGCGCTCGATCATTTTCTTCGCGCTGCGCACGGTGTGGACGTAACCGCGCTCCTTGAGGACGCGGATGATGAAGGGCTCGAACAGCACGAGCGCCATTTTCTTCGGCAGACCGCACTGGTTGAGCTTCAATTCGGGACCGATGACAATGACCGAGCGGCCCGAGTAATCGACGCGCTTGCCGAGCAGGTTCTGGCGGAAACGCCCGCCCTTGCCCTTGAGCATATCGGAGAGCGATTTGAGCGGGCGGTTGCCGGCGCCGGTGACGGCGCGGCCATGGCGGCCATTGTCAAACAACGCGTCGACCGCTTCCTGGAGCATGCGCTTTTCGTTGCGGATAATGACGTCGGGCGTCTTGAGCTGGAGCAGGTTCTTCAACCGGTTGTTGCGGTTGATGACGCGGCGGTACAAGTCGTTCAAGTCGGAGGTCGCGAAACGGCCGCCTTCGAGCGGGACGAGCGGGCGCAGGTCCGGCGGGATCACCGGGAGCACCTCGAGGATCATCCACTCGGGACGGGTGTGCGACGAAGCAAAGCCCTGGACGAGCTTCAGGCGCTTCGCGAGTTTCTTGCGAATCTGTTTGCTGCGCGTATTGCCCATGGCCTCTTCGAGCTCTTTGTTGAGCTTGTTGAGGTCGGTTTGCGCGAGGAGCTTGCGGATCGCTTCGGCGCCCATGCCGGCTTCGAACGTCTCGCCGTACTGGTCCTGCGCCTCGCGGTATTCGGTTTCCGTGAGGAGCTGGCAGCGCTGGAGCGGTGTCTGGCCGGGGTCGATGACGATGTAATCCTCGTAATAGATCACGCGCTCTAGATGGCGCGAGGTCATGTCGAGCATCAGGCCGATGCGCGAGGGCATGCACTTGTAAAACCAGATGTGCGAGACCTGCACAGCGAGCTCGATGTGGCCCATGCGCTCGCGGCGCACGCGCGACAGCGTCACTTCGACGCCGCAACGGTCGCAGATGACGCCCTTGTGCTTGATGCGCTTGTATTTGCCGCACGAGCATTCCCAGTCCCTTGTCGGGCCGAAAATGCGTTCGCAGAACAAACCGCCTTTTTCGGGCTTGAACGTGCGATAGTTGATGGTCTCGGGGTTCTTGACCTCGCCCTTGCTCCACGAACGGATGCTGTCCGGAGACGCAACGGTAATGCCGACCTGGTCAAAGCCTACTGCGCGCTCTTCACCGAAAATTTCACGAATATTGGGTTCACTCATAGTATTTTCTCCAAGTTCTTAGATTAGCCCTTCGATGGTTGAGGCAGGGGCCTTGCCGCCGACTTTCACATCGAGGCCGAGGCTCTGCATTTCTTTGATCAGCACGTTAAAGGATTCAGGAGTGCCGGCTTCCAGCGAGTTGTCGCCCTTGACGATCGACTCGTAGATGCGCGTGCGGCCCTGCACGTCGTCGGACTTGACGGTGAGCAGTTCCTGCAGCGTGTAAGCGGCGCCGTAGGCCTCGAGCGCCCAGACCTCCATTTCGCCGAAGCGCTGGCCGCCGTACTGCGCCTTGCCGCCCAGCGGTTGCTGTGTGACAAGCGAATACGGGCCGACGGCGCGGGCGTGGATTTTGTCCGCAACCAAGTGGCCGAGTTTCAGCATGTAGATGTAGCCGACGACGACCTGCTGGTCGAACTTGTCGCCGGTGCGGCCGTCATAGACGGTCGCCTTGCCGTTTTCGTTGATCCAGGTGTAGCCGTCGACCTTCTTCGCGTCCTTGAGGTATTCGCGAATCTTAATCTCCTCGATGCCGTCGAACACCGGGGTCGCGACCGTGAAGCCGAGGGCTTTCGCGGCAACGCCGAGGTGGGTTTCGAGCACCTGGCCGACGTTCATGCGCGAAGGCACGCCGAGCGGGTTGAGGCAGATGTCCACGGGCGTTCCGTCCGCAAGATACGGCATGTCCTCTTCGGGCACGATGCGGGCGACAACGCCCTTGTTGCCGTGGCGGCCCGCCATCTTGTCGCCGACGCTGAGCTTTCGCTTGCTGGCGATGTAAACTTTGACCTGCTTGATGATGCCGGGGTCGATGTCATCGCCGCTCTCCACGCGGTCGAGCGAACGCTCGTTCTCGAGGTCGAGCTCGGCGAACTTGTGTTCGTAATGGGCGATGATCTCGCGGATTTTGTTACGGATCGGCGAAGGATCGATGTCCACGTGATCATAGACGCCCGCGAGCTTGCGCAGCAGGGTCTTGGTGATCTTGCGGTTGGCCGGGATGATGATTTCGCCGGTTTCAGCGTTCACGACGTCGAGCGGGATTTTTTCGCCAAGCAGGATGTTCGAGAGCGCCTCGGTGAGTTGCTCGTGAAGCTCTTCCTTCTTCTTGTTGTAATCGTCTGCGATGGTCTTGAGCTGGCGCTTGGTCTCGGTGGGAGTGAGCTTCTGGCGCGCGCTTTCCTTGCGCGAGGAAACTTTCACGTCCATCACGATGCCGTAGGTGCCCGAAGGGACGGTGAGCGAAGTGTCCTTCACGTCCGCCGCCTTCTCTCCGAAGATGGCGCGCAGGAGGCGCTCCTCGGGCGCGAGTTCAGTCTCGCTCTTCGGGGTGATTTTGCCGACGAGGATGTCGCCGGGTTTCACTTCGGCGCCGACGCGGATGACGCCGTCCGGGCCGAGGTTGCGCAGGGCTTCCTCGCTCACGTTCGGAATGTCGCGCGTGATTTCCTCGGGGCCGAGCTTGGTGTCGCGTGCGCCGATTTCAAATTCGTCGATGTGGATGGAGGTGTAAATATCCTCCTTCACCACCTTCTCGGAAATCATGATGGCGTCCTCGAAGTTGTAGCCGTTCCACGGCATGAACGCGACGAGGACGTTGCGTCCGAGGGCGAGTTCGCCTTTCTCGGTGTTCGGGCCGTCGGCGATCACGTCGCCCTTGTGGACGTGCTGGCCTTTTTTCACGATCGGTTTCTGGTTGACGCAGGTGCCGGCGTTCGAGCGCATGAACTTGCGGAGCTCGTAAACGTAGATGTGCTCCTCGGGATCGTGCTTGATCTTCTTGCGGCCCTCGGGGAGTTCGCCATCCTTGGTGATGATGATCTGGTCGGCGGTGACGGAAGCAACCTTGCCGCTGCCTTCGGTGACAATGACCGCGCGCGAATCGCGGGCGACCTTGCCTTCCATGCCGGTGCCGACGAGCGGCGCCTCGCTGCGGAGGAGCGGCACGCCCTGGCGTTGCATGTTCGAGCCCATGAGCGCGCGGTTGGCGTCGTCATGCTCAAGGAAGGGAATGAGGCCGGCGGCGACGGAGACGAGCTGCTTCGGCGAAATATCCATGTAATGGACTTTCGAAGGCTCGACTTCCAAAAAGTCGCCGCGATAGCGGATGGAAACCTTCTCACCGGTGAAATGGCCCTTCGCGTCGAGCGGGGCGTTCGCCTGCGCGACGAGGAAGTTTTCCTCGCGGTCGCCGGTGAGGTAATCGATCTGGTCGCTGACGCGGCCATTGGTCACCTTGCGATACGGGGTCTCGATAAAGCCGAAGTCGTTGATCTTGGCGAAGGTCGACATCGA
>DASZPK010000176.1:0-6083 GCA_035550335.1 Chthoniobacteraceae bacterium
CGTGCTGAGCGCAACGGGCGTGCCCGTCGTATTGATTGTCGCGGAGGCGACTGTGCTGGAAGCGGCGACTGCCGAGCTGTTATTGGCGGAATTCGATTCCGTGATCGGGGTCATGGTGCTCGCGCTTGTGTTGATAGTTGCAAAGCCGTGGCCCGAGGCAGGGCTGCTGCCCGAATCCACCGTGTAAGTGGTGTTGCTCACCCCGCCGCTCACCGCAACCGTGATCGTATCGGAGCTTCCCGAATTCAGCGCTCCGCCGGTGAAGGTGATCACTCCATTGTTATTCGAAGCGGAGAACCCGTTGCCGCCATTATCAGTGGCCGAAACAAAGGTAAGGCCGGCAGGCAGCGTGAATTGCGCGGTAGCGCCGGTGGCGTTTGCCGCACCGGAATTAGCTACGGTCAGCGTATAGTTGAAAGTGTTGCCCGTCGTCGAGGGTGCAGAGACCGCAATCGTCATGTCGGGAAGCGCCGTCGAGGTCGGCGCGAACGCAATGCCTTTCGCCACTCCGCTGCCGGTAAAGGTGTAAAGGGTCACGTTATTTGCCGTGGTGATGTTGATGTTGCTGTTCCAGGAGGCTGTGTCCGTGATTTTGACCACGCTGGTGCCCGCAGTGCCACCGTCGCCGCCCGTGACGTAAAGCACCGCGCCGGAACCGCTCCCGGCCGCAACGATGCTGCGTCCGCCAAAGGTGGTGTTATAGCTTCCACTTGCCACCCAACTGCCGCTCACCAGCGAAAACTTGTAGATGGTGCCAGCTATGGCGGAGGTCTCCTCGATGACATAGAGCACGTCATAGGTCGCTCCATTCACACCGGACGAAATCATGTGGAAATCGGTGGCGCTCGAACTATTGGGAACCGAGAGGCCGTTCAAGGCGCTCAATGTGCCTATTCCCATCCCACTGGCGGCCACGCTGCTTACGACCTGTGTCGGAGCCGAGGTGGGCGCGGAAAAACCATAAACCTGGCCGCCGAAACTCTTTACAACAAGCATATTCGAGGTCGAGTCCGCTGTCGTCGCCGGCGAGGCGGCGCTGGTCGTGTAGATGCCACCCTTGTCGGCTGCGAACCAGAGGGAGTTATCCAAGCTGGTTGCAGAGCGGGCTTGGTTGCCCGTGGAAGGCACCCCGCCGTTCCCGGTGTAATAAGCTTGGAAAGTAATGTTACCGGAAGCCCCTAATGTCACCACGGCGCGGTTATCAATATCCGCGGCGGAGGATTGGGTGAAATCAGTGTTGTTGAGCGCATTGGCCGCGACCACGGGAAGCAAGGTTCCATCGTTGGTACTGGCGAGATAGCCCGTGGTGCCGCCTTTGGCGTTGATGCGCAAAGCTTGGGCCTGGGTGGGATCGCTGTTCGCGTTTGCCCCCGGCAGCGGAATGCTCTGCACAGGTGCGGACTGCGAACTGGCGCTTGAATTGATTTCCAACATCGTGATCGTGGTATTCTGCAGCGACACGTTGTCGCCTTGCTGCACAATCAAGTTACCCGGCGTAAACGGGGCAGCCACGGTGCTGGAGGGAATCGCGACATTCACCGTCGTCGCGCCGGTGCTGGTGAGGCTCACATTGCCGGAGTAAACGCCCGCCGTGTCCGAGGCCTCAAGACGCACATAGACGGTCATGGCATTCACCGTGCCGCCGCTTTGCGTGAGTGTGACGCTGCTGGAATAACCGGACCCTGCTGTGAGGGAAACCTCAAACCCAGCGGGCGCCGTTACGGTTATGTTAGCGGTCATATTCTGGCCCGAGGCAGAAAAGCTCGTCGGCGCCGAAGCGGCGCCCGCCGCGGTATAAACCATCAGTGGAGTGCCGGTGGTGTTGATGGTCGGGCTTGTAGCCGTGTAAGTAAGGATAATCTGGCCCGCACCGCCCGCGGCGCCACCGCCATTGGAAGCACTGGATGATTGGCACGCACCTCCGCCACCACCCCCCGGTGCGGTTCCGGCTTTGCCATTACCCGCGCTGGTGAGAGCGGCGCCACCTGCGCCACCGCCGGCGCTGCCAGAGGATCCTGCGCCGGCACCGCCACCACCGGAACCGTTGGTATTTGCCGCCAATGTACCGCCGTTTGTGCCATAGAAGCTGGCTGCCGCACCGCTGCTCGGAATATTGCCGGTGCTTGGCGCGGTGGCACCGGAAGTAATCGAGCGGCCATTCGTTGTGCCGGTGCCGCCGGTGTTATTCCCAACCGATCCCGCTCCGCCAACGGCCAGAACCGATGCGCCCGAGGGATTTCCAGCCGTAGTGTTGCCAAAATACGAATTACCGCCCGCTCCCCCGGCCGCTCCGGAGTTGGCCGCGCCGCCAGGTCCAGCCGTTCCGCTCGCTCCGACGGTTAATTGATAAGTGGTCCCGGGAGAGACAGTCAGGCTGGTGACTTTTACATAAGCGCCGCCCGACCCACCACCTGTGGAGGCGTCGGTAGCGCCGGCGCCGCCACTGCCACCGCCCCCGCCCCATGCCTCCACCTGAACGGAGGTAACTCCCACAGGGCATACCCAAGTGGTGTTGCCCGGGGTCGTGAATGGTGTTGAGGTTTGCCCCAGCGCTTTGCCGGCGCCAAAGGTCGCGAGCAGTAGGGCAACGCCAGCAACAAGGCGCAGCGGGTTTCGTGATGCGATGGTGGTGCGATTTGAATAAGTCATGACCGAAGAAGGTTGGAGAGGTGAATGCGAGAGGTTACGGTGGTAAAATTCTTATTGAGCGCCGCCATGAATAGAAACCTCACGTCACAAATTCGTGACGGTTAGGTTACGAATTCGTGAAATTGTATTCGCACCGCGACAAGGGCAACGCAGTTACCCTCCGAAAGACTCCCGGCCCCGTGCTCAGTAATCCTTCATCAACTTCTTGCGCTGCCGGTCGTATTCCCGCTTGGAAATCACGCCGTCGTCATACGCCTTTTTCAAGTCTTCCAACTGCTGGCCGAGGGTGACGTTGTACGAGTGCGATTTGTTCTCGGTGGTCGTCTTCCTCCCGCCGCCGCCGAAGCGCAGGCTGAGGCACCCACCCAGCAGCGGGAAGGCCAACACCACTACGAACATTGCGATCATTGAAACAAGAGGCTTTTTCACAATTTATTCACCACTTATATAAACAAATCGGAACAGGCCGGCGGACGGATTTATCGCGGGAGTTTTTTTGCACAGCGCACGGCCCCATTGACTTTCAGCACCAAGCGGTGTTTAATTCCGTTGTATGCGTATCACACAAAAAGCCATTAACCTTGCCTCGGGCAAAGGCGCTCGCCTTTCATCCGCAGCCGGCTTTTTGCTGCTGACGCATTTCTCAAACCGGTAGCAGGGACCAGGAATCCGCATTCCGCGGATGCCTTTCCAGCCCTGCCGCCCTGATCCGGCCGCGGGGCTTTTTCATGCCTTGGCGCGCCGGTTTTTGGGCGTTCGCCGCAACCAAAACCAAACACAGAAAGACCAGAGCTATGAAAAACAACATGACTAAAATCAATAACATCCGGAACATCGGCATCGCCGCTCACATTGACGCGGGGAAGACGACGCTGACCGAGCGCATCCTGTTTTACACGGGTGAAATCCATAACCCCGGCGAAGTGCACGAGGGGGCGGCCACGACGGACTTCGGCGAACTCGAAAAAGCCAAAGGGATCACGATCGCGGCGGCCACTATCTCGTGCGATTGGACGCAGCGTGAAGACGCCGGCTTGTACAAAACCGGGCCGGGCGTGCCGCACCGGGTCAACATCATCGACACGCCGGGCCACGTCGATTTCACGGCGGAGGTGGAGCGTTCGTTGCGCGTGCTGGACGGCGCGGTCGCGGTGTTTTGCGCCGTGGGCGGCGTGCAGCCACAGTCGGCCACCGTGTGGCGGCAGGCGAACCGCTACGGCGTGCCGCGCATTGCGTTCGTGAACAAGATGGACCGCACCGGCGCCGATTTTGACGGCGTCGTCGGTCAGGTCCGAGCGAAGCTGAAGGCGAACGCGTGGCCTGTGCTGCTGCCGTGGGGCAGGGAAAATGTCCTGCGCGGCCAGCTCGACGTGATCAACATGAAGGCGATTGCCTACCGCGGCAATGGCGACCGCGGCCTTGTCTATTCGGTGGAAAACATTCCTCCGGATGCGATGGAGGCCGTGCGTACCTTGCGCCGTGCGATGATCGCGAACCTCGCCGAGCTCGACAACGAAATCGGCGACTTGTTCCTGCGCGATGCCGAAGTGGACCCGCCCGCGTTGAAGCGGGCAATCCGCCGGCAAACGCGCGCGAACCGGTTTGTACCAGTCGTGGCGGGCTCCGCGTTCAAATACATCGGCGTGCAGGGGTTGATCGACGCAGTGGTCGATTATCTCCCGAGTCCCGCGGACACAGCCGTGGAAACGGGCGACCCGTTCTGCGCGCTCGCGTTCAAATTGTGGACCGACGCGTACAACCGCCGGCTCGCGTTCATCCGCGTTTACTCGGGGACGTTGTCCCAGGGCGACTCGATCGTGAATGCAACGACCGGCCGTCGCGAGCGGGTGAGCCGCCTCGTTCAGGTGCAGGCCGATCGGCAGATCGAGATCGAGCGCTGCTCGGCGGGCGACATCGCGGCCGTGGTCGGTCTCAAGGAGATCGCCACCGGCCAGACGTTGTGCGCGCCCGAGCGCGTCGTGCTGCTGGAGCCGCCGTCGTTCCCGGAACCGGTCGTGAGCATGGCCATCGAGCCGAAGACCCACGCCGACCGCGAACGGCTCGGCCCCGCGCTGCTGCGATTGATGAGCGAAGACCCGACCTTCCGCGTCTTTACCGACCGGGAAACGGGCCAGACCATCGTCGCCGGCATGGGCGAGCTGCACATCGAGATCAAGCGCGAGATGCTGCGTCTCGACCACAAGGTCGAGACGCTCGCCGGCGCGCCGAGGATCGCTTATCGCGAAACCATCACCCGCGAAGCGCGGGGTGAAGGCAAGCAGATCAAGCGGACCGGCGGCATCGGCCAGCACGGTCATGTGATTCTCGTGGCGCGTCCTGCGCAGCGAGGCGCGGGCGTGAGCATCGAGAGCAAGGTAACCGGCGGAGCAATCCCAAGCCAATTCATCCCCGCGTGCCGCACAGGCATTGAAGAAGCTTTGGCGGAGGGCCTGCATGGTCATCCCGTGACCGATGTGGAAGTGGAGATCGTTGACGGTTCATCGCATTCGGTGGACTCGAACGAGCTAGCGTTCCGCATGGCGGCGATCTTCGCGTTCAAGGACGCGATGCGCGCCGCCGGTCCCGTGCTGCTCGAACCGCTCATGGCGCTCGAGTGCACCACGCCGCCGGAACATCAGGGGGACCTCATCGGCGACATCTCGCGCAGGCGCGGGCAGGTGAAGGACGTCGCCATCCACCGCGACGAAGTCGCCATCTCCGCCGAGGCGCCGCTGGCGGAAATGTTCGGCTACGCGAATGCGATCCGGTCGCTGTCGAAAGGCAGCGCGAGTTACACGATGGAGCCGTCGCGCTTCGAAGTGATGCCTCGCGAGTTGATGGAAAAGACCATCGCGGAAGCCGCAAGGTAAGCGCTGCGCAAATCCCCATCCCGGTTCAAATCCGGGATGGGGAAGCGGCACGGAAACGCGAACGAGTTTCAAGTGTGCGCGGTCACGAATTCCACCACGCGCCTTTCCGACCACGGCTCCATGCCCCGCACGAGGTCGATAAATCCCACGTGGCCGCCGGATTCCGGCGCTTCGAAAAAGAGGGATGCGTTCTTTTCCGCTTCGGGAAAGGGAAATGATTCGAAGGTAAGAAACGGGTCGTTGCGCGCATTCAATAGCAGGGCGGGAACGGCGATGCCGGGGAGATATTGCCGGGCACTCGATTGTTTCCAGTAATCCGCGGCGTCGCGGAAACCGTGCAGGCGCGCTGTAAAACGGTCGTCAAACTCCTGGAAGCTGCGCACCGAGCGGATGCCGGCGATATCGATCTCGCCGGGGAACCGAGAGGCTTTTGCCTCGACCTTGGCGATGAGAGTCTTGAGGAACCGGCGTTGGTAAATGCGGTTGCTCCGGCGCTGGTCCAGCGCTTTTGCGCTGGCGGCAAGATCGACCGGCGTCGAAATGCCCACGACACAGGCCACCGCG
>DASZPK010000177.1:0-10325 GCA_035550335.1 Chthoniobacteraceae bacterium
ATTGAGCCGCTTCCCGACGGCGTCGCTGGTCACATTCGCATAGTCGTTGAAATAATTCTTCGGTGCCGGAGGAATGTCCTCGGCGGAAGCATGGAAACCCATGGCGATCGTGATGAACGCCATGAAAAGCGCGCGTCGCCAACATGAGCGCCATTGTCCGGAATGAAACGTGTTTTTCATCAGGCCCGCTTCCTTTTTAACTATGCACGGCATCACCCGGCGGCCGGTTTTCCCCACCGGTCCTGCGCGGAAAATGCTCCGCCAGCACGTCGCCGATTTTGCGGACAGCCCCGAGGAGCGCATCCGTGAACGCCTCCCTTTTTAAATCGGCCTCAAGCTGCGCCGCCACTTCCTTCCAGAACGTGTCGCCGCATTTCTCATGTGCCGCCTTGTCGCCCACCACCGCGAACGCCCGGCTGCGCGGGGCCACGTAAACCAGCACGCCATTGCGCTCCGCGGCCTTGTGCATGCCGAGCTTGTGGAAACGCTGCTGCGCCGATTCCAGAGCGTCCTTCACTTCGCGATGCGAAATCCAGACGCGGATTTCCCCCGACGTGCGCTTTTCAGCCTCCGCGATCGCGGCGACGACCTTGCCGTGCTCGATGCGGCTAAGAAAATCCGTGTGGTGCATTACCAGCTCCCTCCTGCGCCGCCCCCGCCAAAACTACCGCCGCCCCCCGAAAACCCGCCACCGCCGCCCGAGAATCCCCCACCTCCTCCGGAAAATCCGCCGAGATACCAGCCGCCCCAACCGCTGCCGGTGTATGCTGTTCCTTTGCGCCTCCTCAGGTGGAACAGGATGAACAAGAGGATGAATATCACCCAAATCCATGTATTCACATTGCTGTTATGCCTGCCGCGAACTGTGCTTCCCGTCCCCTTGTATTCTCCGCGAGCCGCGGCCATCAGCGCGTTCACGCCGGCTGAGAGGCCGCCGGTGTAATCCCCCTGCTTGAATCGTGGCGTTATTTCGTTATCGATGATCTCCTTGCAAGTAATGTCCGGTAACGCTCCTTCCAATCCATAACCTGTCTGGATGAACATCTTGTGGTCCTGGATGAAAACGAAAAGCACCGCGCCGTTGTTGCTCGCTTTCTGGCCCACGCGCCAGTCCCGCGCCACGCGCACGGTGTAATCCTCAATCGAGGAGTCGCTCTGCATTTTCGGGAAGACAGCGACAAGGATCTGGTTCGATGTCTCCTTCTCGAATTGCTCCAGCTGCGAATTGAGCTGTTGCGCCGTGCCGGGGTCGACCACGTGCGCGTAATCATTGAAGTAGCGGTCGGGGGCGGGAGGAATCACCTCCGCGGCAAACAACGTTTGCGTGAAGAGCATCGCCAGCGCGTAACCGAGCAAACGGCGGAAATGGAAAAACGGCTGCGGCGGCAGGCTGGCGCGCATGGGCATGCCTTAGTGCGCGGGCGCGCTCGAACCGCTGGTAGTGCCGCTGAAATCGAAATTCACCTTCGGCGCGTTCTGCGCCCCTTGATCGGATTGGAAATAAGCCTTCGGCTGGAAACCCATGGCGCCTGCAAACAGTACTCCGGGAAAACTTCTGATCTTCGTGTTGAAAGTTTGCACCGCGTTATTGAAATCCATGCGCGACACCGCAATCCGGTTCTCGGTGCCTTCCAATTGCGCCTGCAACCCAAGGAAATTCTGGCTCGATTTCAAATCCGGATAATTCTCCGCGACTACCAGCAGCCGCGATAGCGCCGAGCCCACCTGCGCCTGCGCAGCCTGGTATTGATTCAACGTCGCTTGGTCGGTGGGTGCCTTCTGCGTGTCGAGCTTCACCTGGCCCACCGACGCGCGCGCATCCGTGACCGCCACGATGGTCGATTTTTCAAAATTCGCCGCCCCCTGCACGGTCTGGACGAGATTGGGAATGAGGTCCGCGCGGCGCTGGTAATCCGCCTGCACATTCGCCCATTTGCCATCCACGGCCTGCGAAGCGTTCACGAGGCCATTGTATGACAGAATGGCGGAACAGGCGACAATGAGGAGAAACAAAACAATGATGCCGATGCATCCGACGGCTATTTTCATAAGGGCGATTTTAACAAGCGTTCTTGTTTTGGGGAGAAAAATCGAGGGCCTGCGGCGCTTTACTCCAGCACTTTGTCGTGGAACCGCGCCTTTGGGTAAAAGCTCATTGTCGGCGCAATCAAGGAGATCGGGAAACGCGCGATCTTTTGGTTGAAAGCCGCCGCTGCCTCGTTGTATCTGCGCTGCTCGATTTCGATTTGTTTTCCGGCATCATCGAACCGCTTCTGCAAATCGTGGAACCGCGCCTTCGTCGCGGGATCGGGCGAGTTTTCCCCTTCCGACAGCAGCTTCGCGAGGGCAGGGGAGAAGCGGGCCTGCGCGTCCTGCACGCGGTCCAGCAGGTCCTGTTCGGTGGGCGCCTCGTTTGGGTCGAGGCCCGTGAAAAAATCGAGCAGCGCCAGCGCGGAAGCCGCCGATTTGACATCCTGCCGGTCTAAATTCGCCGCTGCGTCGCCGAATTCGGGAACCAAATCCACTCGTGTCTTGTATGCGGCCTGCACGCTCACCCATTGCGCATCCACAGCCTGCGAGGAGTTCACCAGGCCGCCGTACGAAAGCACCGCTGTGCCCACCACCGACACGAAGCAGACGAGCACGATGAAAACGCACACCGCGGCGATGCGTTGAAACAGGAGATTGGTGCCCATGGATGCTTTTCAGCCCAAACGATACCGGCGCGGGAGTCAAGAATTGACCGTCTCCGCCTTCCCCTCGTGCTCCGGAATCGCAGGCGCCGGGGCGTGGTGCGGCACGTCCACGTGCCTCACGCGATGGGTGCGGAAGAAGGGATGCTTGTCGAGCACGTTCTCCTGGAAGGCCTCGAGGTAGAGGAAGAGCGCGGGCGTTACATAAAGCGTTATCAATTGTGAAACAATCAACCCGCCCACGATGATCATGCCGAGCGGCTGGCGCGATTTGCCGTCCGCCCCGTGCCCCAGCGCGAGCGGGACTGCCCCCATCAAGGCGGCGAAGGTGGTCATCATGATCGGGCGGAACCGCTCGACGCACGCCTCGTGCACCGCCGCCACGCGGTCAAGCCCCTCGGCCATCCGCTGGAGCGCGAAGTCGATCATCATGATGCCGTTTTTCTTCACGATGCCGATGAGGAGGAAAAGCCCCACCTGCGCGTAAAGCGACATCTCCTGGTTGAACACGAGCAGCGTCACCAGCCCGCCCACCATCGCCACCGGCACCGCGGAGAGCACCGTGAGGGGATGCACGTAGCTCTCGTAAAGGATGCCGAGGATCACATACATCGCGAAGATCGCGAGAATGAAGAGGGGGCCGAGGGCCGCCAGCGTTTGTTTAAACACCAGCGCCTCGCCCTGCACGCCGCCGTGGATGTCGGGCGGCACCTTCTCGGCGGCGGTTTTGTCGAGGAACTTAGTCGCCTCGCCGATGGTCCGGCCGGGAGTCAGCGCGAAGTAAATCGTGGCCGAGGGGAACTGGTTGATGTGGTTCACCGCCTGCGGGCCGAGCACTTCCTTCCATTGCGCCACGGCGCTCAAGGGTACCACCCCGCCGTTGGAGGAGGGGACATAAATCTTTTCCAGGTTCTCCGGTTTCGTGCGCTCGGGGTCCTTCACCTCCATGATCACCTGGTATTCATCGGTAGATTTTTTGATGAGGTACACGTAGTTTTGCGCGTAGGCGTTGGAGAGCGCCGCGAGGATGGTCTGCGCGCTTACCCCGTAGGAGGAAGCCTGGTCGCGCAGGAGGTCGATTTCCAAATTCGGCGTGCTCAGCTTCAAGTCCGAGTTGGCGAACAAAAACAGCTCGGGATGTTTCTGCATCTCCGCGACGAGGTCCTGCGTGGCCTTGTAAACCTTCTTCGACTCGATGCCGGAAACCGTGTAGGCGAATCGCCCCTGCGTCGTGCCCGTCGCGCCGGAACTGATTTGCAGCACGGGCGTCGCCTGAAGGAATGCCTGGAGACCGGGGATCGTTGACATCTTCCCGGTCAGGTTGCCAATCACCTTGTCGATGGACGGCCGCTCGTCTCGCGGCTTGAGGAACGCGAGCGTGAACGCCTGCGTCGAGGAAAGGCGCCCCGTGATGCCCGAGACGGTGATGCCGATGTTCACATCGGGGTCGTCGGCCAGGATTTTGTCCACCTTGGCCTGGTATTCGTGCATCCGGTCGGGCGAAGTCCCTTCCTGCGCGTTGAATATGCCGAAGATGAAACCACTGTCGCCCGTTGGCAGCAGCGAGAGCGGTATGAAAAAGAAGAGCGCCACCGTCACTCCCAGGCACGCGATCCACGCCACGAGTGAAATCCATTTGTGGTGCAGGAAGAAATGGAGCGAATTGCCGTAGCTCTTGATCACCCGCCCAATGGTTTTGTGCGACCATTTTTCCATCCACGTCTGTTTCGATTTCTCGTGCGCCGCAAGCATGCGCGAACACATGAGCGGCGTGAGCGAGAGCGACACGAGGCCGGAGGCCAGGATCGCGATGATCATCACCACCGCGAATTCCTCGAGCTGGATGCCGAGGATGCCCGGCATGAGCACGAGCGGGATGAACACCGCCGCGAGCGAGAGCGTCATCGACAAAATCGTGAAGCTGATTTCCTGCGCGCCGTTCAGCGCCGCCTCCATCGCGTGTTCGCCCGCCTCCATGCGTCGCACGGCGTTCTCCAAAAACACAATCGCATCATCCACGAGGAACCCGATGGAAAGCGTGAGCGCCAGCAGCGAGAGGTTGTCGATGCTGTAGTGCAGGCAGTACATCGCCAGCAGGGTGATGAGCAGCGACATCGGCAGCGCGACCACCGGGATGAGCGTGTCGGTCGCGCGCCCGAGGAAGACGAAAATCACGATGACCACGAGCGCAAACGCGATGCCCAGCGTCTCCTCGACGTCATACACCGAATTTTGAATCGTCACCGAGCGGTCGTAAACGAGATAAAGCTGGATCGATTGCGGCAGCTCGCGTTTGAAAATCGGGAGGAGGTTCTTCACCTGCTGCGCGGTCGCCACGGCGTTCGAGCCGGCCTGGCGTGAGACGGCGAGCACCACGTTCGACGGCGGCACGTTGTGCCCGCGGAAAAAGAAATGCCGCTGCTGGCGCTCGTCCTGGAGCGTATCGACCACGTCGGCCACGTCGCGCAGGTAAACGGGCTGGCCGTTTTTCTGCGCGATGATGAGGTTCTTGTAATCGTCGGGAGTTTCGAGCTGCCCGTGCGGCTGGAGGAGGTACGTGCGCTGCGGGCCGTCAAACTGCCCCGCCCCCACGTAGCTCGTCCCGGCCTGGATCGCGGTGGAAAGGTCGTTCACCGTGAGCCCGCGGATGGCGAGCTTGTCGGGATCGACCTTCACGCGGATGGCCGATTTCGAGCCGAAGATCGCCACCTGCGACACGCCCGGCAGGATGCTGATGCGCTGCACGACCTCGATCGAAGCGTAATCGTAGAGCTGTCCCTCGGAGAGCGAGTCGCTCGTCATGGTGATGTACATGATCGGCTTGTCGTTCGGGTTCACCTTCGTGAAAGTCGGCGGCGAAGGAAGGTCGGTGGGAAGGCTCCCGGCGGATTGCGTGATCGCCGACTGCACGTCGGTCGCCGCCGCGTCCAGGCTCTTGCTCAACGCGAATTGCAGCGTGATCGAAGTGCTTCCCTGCGTGTTGGTGGAGTTGATCAATTCCACTCCGGGGATTTGCAGGAAATTTTTCTCCAGCGGCGTGGCCACGTTGCGCGCCATCGTCTCCGGGCTCGCGCCCGGGTAATTCACGTTTACCGTGATGACCGGAAAATCGACCGCCGGCAAATCGTTCACCGGCAATCTCTGGTAACCGATCACGCCGAACAAAATCACCGTGACCGTGAGGAGCATCGTCATCACGGGGCGGCGGACAAACGGTTCTGAAAGGCTGGCCATTCGAGTTGGATTGAAAAGTTACGATGCTTTGTCGTCCGGGACGGGCGTGACCTTCGTTCCAGGGAAGAGCATTAACTGCCCCGTGACGATTACGGTGTCGCCGGCATTGACCCCCTTGGTGATCACAGTCTGGCTCCCCTGGCGCTGGCCTACGGTCACATTCGCAAGGCTCACGGTATTGTCCTTCGGATTGAGAATGAAGACGGTCGGGCCGTTTTCGCCGACCTGCACCGCTTCGCTCGGCACGAGCACGGCGTCATTGAGTGTCTTGAGCAGGATGCGGATTTTCACGAACTGCCCCGGCCAGAATAACCGGTCTTCATTGTGGAATTTCGCGCGCATGCGCACGGTGCCGGAAGCCTGCTGCACGCCGCTGTCGAGGAAATCGAAATCGCCCACGCGGCTCTTCGAGGGATCGTCGGGAAAGCTGGCCTGCACCTTGAGCGTCCCCTTGTCGATGAAATCGCGCACCAACGGGAGCGCGCTCTCGGGGATGATGAAATTCGCGTAGATCGGGTCCTGCCGCTGGATCAAAAGCAATTGCGTGCTGTTCGCAGTGACCACGTTGCCGATATCGACCTTGCGGTCGCTCGCGCGGCCATCGATGGGCGATTTGATGTCGCAGTAATTGAGATTGATCTGCGCCTGCTCGAGCGCGGCCTGGTCGGCCTGCACGGTCGCGGCGGACCCGTCCGCGGTGGCTTGGGCGTTGTCCACGTCCTGCTGGGCGACAACTTTTGTTTTACTCAATTCGATGGTCCGCTTGAGCTGGGTCACGTCGTTGTCGTGCTTGGCCTGGTCCTGCGCGAGTGTCGCGGCGGCCTTGTCCACGGCGGCTTGGTACGGCCGCTTGTCGATGGTGAAAAGCGGGTCGCCTTCCTTCAACTCCTGCCCGTCCGTGAAATGGATCGGGGCCATGATCGGGCCGGAGACCTGCGATTGCACCGTCACTGTCTGGAACGCCGTGCAATTACCGATTTCATCGAGGTAAAAGGGGACATCCTTTTTCTCCGCCACGGCGACCGTCACGGTCTTTGGGGGCATGGCAAACGGCGCCTTTTTCTGGCACGAAACAAGGGCCGGGACCGCGAGCGCGAAAGCGGCAAGACGGGCGTAAACATTGATAGATCGCACACTAGCGCGCGGAAATAGGTTCATGTCATTAAATATACAGGGGATTAACTGTGCGGGGGATTTTGATTATGTCCAACGAATTGTGCGGAAAAGCGCAATTTTTCGTGTCGCCAAAAGGCTGCACGGCAACCTCGGTTTAAACAGCCGGAAATTACTGCGGCGGCTGTGTTGCCGTTGGGGAGGGCTGCTGCTCGGCGATCGTCTTGTATTTCTTGAACGCCTCGGCGGCCTTCTTGGGTTGCCCGTTGTTCTGGTAGCAGATGGCGAGATGGTTCCAGGCGTCGGAAAAAGTAGGATCGAGCTTCACCGCGTTTTCGAATTTCTTGATCGCGTCGTCATATTTCCCCTGCTGCATGAGCATATTGCCCATCGTGTAATCGTCCGCGACATTTTCAGTCACCGCATCCTGCCCTGCGGGGCGCTCCTCGGAGGTCACGTGCTGCACCTCGGGAACGGGAGTGGGCGTGGCAACCGGCTGGGCTCTCTTCGCCAGCACCTCGTTCACCGATGTGCCCGGCGGGGCGTGGGTATACTTCACGTGGATGCAGCCACCCATCAGCGCGGCCAGAAAAAGAATGGCTGCGGCGGCGAATGGCTGGCGGCGAGGCTGCATGGCGTGATTTTCCATGCTTTAAACAGATTCGCAAGCCTTGTTCGAAAAGGATGCAAAATGCGGCCCGCCCGCTACCGCGGCGCAAGCAGCTTTCCGGGGAGGATACGCGTCCCGCGTGTCGTTTCCGGCGTCCCGCCGGAAACACAAAATGGTGTGTTGTTGAGCCGCTGATTCCCGCAACAGATTCGAACTGATAGCGCCGCGCATGTGAATGCGTGCGCGTCGAGTGCGCGCGACCCGCGCGTGAATCGAACCTGCCGTTTCCGGACGTGCGTTCGGCGAGACGCCGAGCGCGACACGCGGGACGCGTATCCTCCCCGGAGTCTGCTTGACCGCGTTTTTCCCCTTGCCGCCAAACCTGCCCGTTACTGCGGCGGCACCACGTTTTCTTGGTTCTCCTCGCCCGGCTCCACGACGCTCCTGCGCAGCTCCTCCGCGTGCCGGAGTGCCGCCGCGGCCTCATCCTTGTGGCCGGCGCGATCGAGGATCACGGAAAGATTGAACCACTGGGTCGGCTGGTCGGGCTGCCGTGCGAGGCCTTTTTTCTGCGCATCGACCGCGGCTTCGAGATCGGGCGTCGGCAGCGTCATGTCCACCCTCGCGATGGCGAAGAAGGGTTTGCTGTCGTGAATGTCCAGCAGCGCCGTGTGGCGGTAGGCGGCGATCGCATCGGTCGGGTCGCCCGATTTTTCGTACAGCCACGCCAGCGTGCTGAAACTCGCGTAGTGCCACCAGTGGGTGTCGGTGTATTCCTTCACGAGCGCGATTGCTTCCGGGTCCCGCCCCATGGTGTGGAGCACGGTGGCCTTGAATTGCCGCACCTCCCACACGTCCGGGTATTGCTCCATCGCATCATTGGCGAGCGCGAGCGCCTCGTCGTATTTTTTTTCCTTGAGGCGGATGCCGGCCACGCTCACCGCGGCCGTCCACGTGTGGACGAATTGCTTTGAAATTTCCTTCGTCGCGTCCTTGTCGTACGTCAGGAACTCCTCGGCCTCCTTGTCCT
The DNA here is from genome assembly GCA_035550335.1 of Chthoniobacteraceae bacterium. Classification (GTDB taxonomy): domain Bacteria; phylum Verrucomicrobiota; class Verrucomicrobiia; order Chthoniobacterales; family Chthoniobacteraceae; genus DASZPK01. The sequence continues at coordinate 8,681 of DASZPK010000177.1, forward strand.
TCCCCTCCTTGAGGAGTGTGGAGCCGAGGTCGAGCTTCGCGGGGATGTAGCTCGGGTCATGTTTGACAATGTCACGCATCATCGCCTCGGCGTGCGGATAATCCTTCCGGTTGAAGTAAATCATCGCGAGGTTGAGGTTGATGCGGTCGCTGCCGCCGCCGGACTTGATCGTCGCCGTGAAAAAGCGCTCCGGGTCGGCCCATTCGTAGGCGCGCATCGCCGTGCGCGCCGTCAGCGGCACCACGGCCACGAGCGCAATGACCGCGCACACCTTGCGTCCATTTCCCTGCAATGGCAGCACGCACCCGGCGAAAAAGAGCAGCAAACCCATGCTCGGCATGTAAATCCAATGCTCCGCAACCTGCGCATTCAGCGGGAACAAATTCGAAATGGGCAGGAACCCGAGGATGAACCATAGCGCCGCAAAAATACGAAGCCGCTGCCCGGGCAGTTTTTTAAAGCACATGACAACAAACACGAGGATCATCGCGATTCCAATGCTCGAGAGGTATTGAAGCCGGTCGTGGAAATTCCAATGCGTGAGACTGGGCTGCTCGCTGCCGGGGAGGACGAAGCGGTCCATGTGAAGGTTGTTTGGCCAGAAGATGAGCCACGTATAATCGCCGAGCGCGCGCAGCATGAGCACGAGGCGCCGGTCAAACGGCGGCGCTCCCGGTCCGCTGCCGGGGAAGGGCGTCACGCCCGGCAGCCGGTGGAGATAGAAATAGTAGAAGCCCAACGCGACGGCGGCGCCAAAGGTGGCGCCCAATTTTTGCTGGATCGTCCGGTCCTTGTTAAACACGAAGAGATGCATCAGGAACACCAGCATCCAGATGATCGCGATCTCCTTCGAGCAAAGCCCCATCACGAAACAAAAAATCGCCAGGAAATAAATCGGAGCCTTGGCGAAGAACGACCGGCATTTTCCCCCCGCCATGTATAACAGCCACGCGCAAATCGAGAATATGCACGCCAGGCTGTCCGCCCGCCCGGCTACATAGGCGACCGCCGCGTTGTGAATCGGATGCACCACCCACACGAGCGACACCACGAAGGCGAGGAATGTGTTCCACTTCGTCAAATCCCCCTTCTTGCGCCAGTCCGCTTCGCCCGTCAGCCCCGGCAGGAGCTTCCGGAGCAGCACGTAAAGCAGACACGCCACGAGCACGTGGTAGAAGACATTCGCAAGGTGGTAACCGAATTCATCTGAATTCCAGAGCCAGTAATCCAGCATGTACGAAATATTCTGGACCGGCCGGTAGTAGTACGAGAGCGAATCGAGAAAAAGGTAATGCCGGAAGACCTCGAAAATAAAAATGGGACTCTTGAAAAACGGATTCCCCCCCACCAGCCAGCTATCATCGTAAAGGAATTTTCCGTCCAGCGCGGTCGAGTAAGCGACCAACCCGGCCACTGCCAGGAGGAAAAACGCCCCAAGATTCACCACGAAACTCGTGGAAACGGATTTCTTGCCGGATTTTTTTTGGTCGCTCATTTTTTCGCCGCCTTGCGTGGAAGACTTTTCCTGCGGTGCATCATCGGCAGGCGCGCCACTGGAAGCAAACGCTTTCAGAATTTCTTCCCTCACGACTTGGGGATCGACGTTCAGGTTTTTCAGCACGGTCATCGCGACCCCTCCGTTTGC
>DASZPK010000178.1:0-1855 GCA_035550335.1 Chthoniobacteraceae bacterium
GCACATCCCCCGAGCTCGAATGCCCCAGCAGGATTTCCACTACGCGCGCGATGCTGGTCGCGTGCCCCGAGCAGACATTGTAAGCCTCACCGGGCGCGCCGTGTTCCATCGCCGCCCAATACCCCGCGACGACATCGCGCACATCGCAAAAATCGCGGCTGGTCCCGAGCGTGACGGCGCGCAGCACCGGCTCCTGCAATCCCGCCTCGATCCGCGCCACCTGGCAGGCAAGCGACGCGCATACGAGTCCCTCCGGCTCGCGCGGCCCAGTCTGGTTGAACACCCGCGTGCGCACCACGGCCAGTCCCTGCTTCGTAAAAAACTCCTTCGCCGCGATCTCCTGGGCCGCCTTGCTTACCGCGTAAGGCGAGCCCGGCTGCGCCGGCGTGTCTTCCGCGATGGGCCTCCATGGCTCAGGCTGCCCGTAAATTCCCGACGACCCCGCGACCAGCACCCGCGCGCCGGGCACGATTTTTTGCACCGCCTCCAGCAAGTGAATGGTTCCCTCAATATTGACCTTGCAATATTCCTCGCGCGAATGCGCCCCGCGCCCATGCACGAGCCCCGCGAGGTGAAACACCCGATCCGGCCTGCACTCCGCGATCCACTCCTCCACCCGCGCGCTGTCCGTGATGTCCCCCGCGCGCCCCTCCACTCCCCGCGCGAACGCATCGCGCCTCGCAAACCCAAAAACACGCGCCCCTTTCGCCAGCGCCAGTTCGCCCAAGTGCGGGCCCGCGCATCCCGTCGCCCCGGTGATGAGAACGCGCCGTTGCATCGTCATGCCCGCTGGAAAATGAGCGGCTCGATCGTCTCAAAATCCGCCTGCGCCCTCGCGTAATCGTCCGGGCGCCCGATATCGAGCCAGTATCCCTCGAACGGATGGCAGCGCACTGTCTCCCCGGCCTGCATCAGCCGGTGCATCAGCCCCGGCAGGTCAAGATGCCGTGCGCGCGGGATGAACCCGAGCGCGCGCGGCTCGAAAATATAGACGCCCATGCTCACGCGGAAATTTTTCACCGGCTTTTCCTGGTAACCCGCGAGCTGGCATTGCGCGTCATATTCCACCACCCCGAGGTCGACCGCCACCCGGTGCGTCGTCACCGCCATCGTGCAGATCGCCCCGCTGCCGGCATGGCCCGCGAGCATGCCGCCGAGGTCGAGAGTGGTAAGGATGTCGCCATTCATCACGAGAAAACGCTCGTTTAAACAAGGGATGAGGCTGAGCGGCCCCGCCGTCCCCAGCGGTTCCTCCTCGCGCGAATACTCGATGCGCACCCCGTGCCGCGCCCCGTCGCCGAAATGCGCCATGATCAGCTCCGCCATGTGCCCCACCGAGAGCGTGATCTCCTCTATCCCGTGCCGGCGCAACTGCCGGATGATCACGTCCAGGATCGGCTTGTCGCCCAGCGGCATGAGCGGCTTCGGCACCGTCGTCGTGTAAGGCGCGAGACGCGCCCCCTTCCCGCCAGCGAGTACAACAGCCTTCATACAGCGTAACACTCCGGTTTGAAAAGCCCCGGGTGCCGCGCCACCCATTCGATCGTGCGCCCCAGCCCCTCCTCCATGCCCGTGCGCGGCCGCCACCCGAGCAGCGCCGCCGCCTTCCGGTTGTCCGCCACGAGATTGTCCACCTCGCTTTTCGCGGGCCTCACCCGCGCGGGGTCGCCAGTCACCTTCACCGGTTTGCCAATCATGCGCAGGATCGTCTGCAAGAGTTCCGCGATGGAAACCGATTTCCCGCTCCCGAGATTGATCGCCTCGCCCGCCACGCCCTCCGCCGTCGCCGCGCGCACAAACCCGTCCGCCGTGTCCGTCACATAAGTAAAATCCCGCCGCGGCGCGAGATTGCCGA
>DASZPK010000179.1:0-6375 GCA_035550335.1 Chthoniobacteraceae bacterium
ATGAGCGAGACATCGCGAGTCACGGTCGAAAAAATCCGCCGGATGAAATCCGCCGGCGAAAAAATCGCCGTGCTCACGGCTTACGATTACCCCCTCGCCCGCATGCTCGACGAATGCGGCGTGGACATCCTGCTCGTGGGCGATTCGCTCGGCATGGTCGTGCTCGGTTACCCGGATACCACGCACGTCACCATGGAGGACATGCTCGTTCATTGCGCGGCGGTCGCCCGGGGGGCGAAACATGGGCTCATTGTCTGCGACCTGCCGTACGGATGTTATACAAACGAAAACACGGCCGTGGAGAACGCCCGGCGTCTCATCACCGCCGGCGCTCACGCCGTGAAACTCGAGGGCGGGACCGGCCAGGAGCGTGCCATCGCCGCCATCACCGGGGCGGGCATTCCCCTCATGGCCCACATCGGCATGCTGCCGCAAAGCGTGAAAATTGAGGGTGGCTACAAGATCAAGGGACGCACGGAGCAGGAAGCCGAAGCCCTGCTCGCGGATGCAAAGGCCGTGGAACGCGCGGGGGCATTCGCGGTCGTGATGGAGCTCGTTGAGCCGGGTCTTGCTCAAAAGATCACATCTTCGATTTCGATTCCCACCATCGGCATCGGTTCCGGCAAAGGCTGCGACGGGCAGGTGCTGGTGGTCCACGATCTCATCGGACTGTTCCCGTGGTTCAAGCCAAAATTCGTCACGCGCAAGGCGCATGTCTCGAAGGACATCAGCGCCGCGGTGGCGGCTTACATCCAGGAAGTCCGCTCGGGCGCTTGATCAATTCGGCGCGCCGGTGTATTCGCCAATCTTGCGGAATTTCTCGTAACGCTGCGCGAGGAGCTTGTCTGCCGGCACCTTCACCAGCTCGCGCAAATGGCGGAGCACCGCTTTCTTCAAATCGGCGATCATCACATCGTGGTTGCGATGCGCCCCGCCGAGCGGCTCGGGGATGACCTCGTCCACGAGGTTCAATTCCTTCAAGTCACGCGCGCCGAGTTTCAACGCCTCGGCCGCCTCGGGCGCGTGCCGGCGGTGTTTCCACAAAATCGCGGCGCAACCTTCCGGGCTGATCACCGAGTAATACGCGTTCTCGAGCATCAATACGCGGTCCGCCACGCCGATGCCGAGCGCGCCGCCGGACCCTCCCTCGCCGATCACCACGGATATGATGGGCGTTTTGAGCACCATCATCTCCCGGATATTCACTGCGATGGCCTCGGCGATGTGGCGCTCTTCCGCGCCCACGCCTGGGAACGCGCCGGGAGTGTCGATGAGCGCCACCACTGGCATCCCGAATTTTTCCGCGAGCCGCATCAACCGCAGCGCCTTCCGATAGCCTTCCGGGTGCGGGCTGCCGAAATTACGCAGCAGGTTCTCCTTCGTGTCGCGTCCCTTTTGATGGCCGATCACCACACAGTGGAATTCCTCGATGGTCGCAAGGCCGCCCGGCATCGAGCGATCGTCGGAAAAAAACCGGTCGCCGTGCAGCTCCACAAAATCCGTGAATGCCGAATTGAAATAATCGAGCGTGAACGGCCGGGCGGCATGCCTCGCGATTTGCACCCGCTCCCATGAAGTGAGTTTTTCGTAAATCTCCATTTTCAACTCCTCGATTTTGGTTTCCATCGCGCGCACCTCGTCGTCGAGGTTGATGTCCTGCATCTGCGAAAGGCGTTTGAGATCATCCAGTTTGCGCTCGAGCTCAATGATCGGTTTTTCAAATTCCAAGGGCTGAATCTTCATTTCTATCACTCAATCTATTACTCGATTGTAACGGGTGTGCCTCGGTTGATCAATGTCGATAGTTCCTGCATGTCATCCGGGTCCATGCCGAGGCCACCCTCGGGTTTCGGCACGCCCTGCACGTCCTCGCTGTAAAGCGTGTAGCCGGTCACATTCGTGACGATCCAATGGCCGCTCGCGGTCAGCTCCTTCGCGCCTGCCGGAACGCGCAGGTTGTTTTCCCACGCGCTTTTGTCCGAGACTTTTGTCGTGGCTGGTACGGAACTTTTGCGGACCGGGGCGTTCCACTCGCTGACCTTGTATTGCTTGAAAAACTTCCCGTTGTTCGTCAGCACCACTCGCTTGGATTTGTGGTCGATCTTGAGCGCGAATTGCGGCTTGGTCACGTTCAAGACCGTGCCGATACGCAGCCGGGTCGGGTCGTCGATCTTGTTCAGCCGCATGATGAGCTCGCCCGGCACCTTTGTCTTGCGCTCGATGGCGCTGATCGTGTCGCCCTTCTGGATCGTGTATTGCTGCTTGTCGGGGTCGGGCGCGTCGGAGAAGAAGAGCTTCAAGTTGATGTCGCCCAGTTCATCGCGCGCCTGCTCGATTTTTGGCGAATCGGGGTACGCCGTCGTGAAATCCTCGAGCGCCTTGCGCGCGTCGATGAGGTTCGCGCTTTCCTTCACGGTCTTCATGCAGCGGTCGAATTCCGCGAGGCTCGGGTCGGGCGGCGGAGTCGGGGTCGGCTCGCCCATCGCGTGCTGCATCATTTTCTTGGGCGCCTCGAAAAGCTGGTAGATAAAGAAAGCGGCTCCGCCGAAAATGACGGTGATCAGAAATACGATGATCGAGGCCTTGATCAGCCAACTGCGAATACTCACACGCTAAAATGCAGCAGCCTGCGTTCCGTTTCAAGACCCGATTGCATTTTGCTCAAAGCAGCCCGCGCTCCCGGAAATCGCCCATGTTCCCCGGGGCCGATTTCCGGATGAGGTCCATCGAGAATTTCAAGAGGGAGACTTCCCAGGCCTCATCCACCCCTTGCAGCACGGCGTTCAGCGGCTCGTTGGAAAATTCCGCGGTCCCCTTGATCCGGCTGAAGGCCTCCTCCGGCGTGCAATGCAGAACATCCTCGCTCCCATCGGTGCGCTTGAATTGCATCCCGTATTTCAAGACCGCGGCGTTGTCCATGTTCTGCTCGAGCCATTGTGCAAACTCGCGTCCCTTCTCGCCGAACCCCTCCAGCAAGAGCTTCGCGTAATGCCCGGGCGCGATGATCTGCGGGCGCTCGGCGTGCAGGTAGCCGTTGCGGACGCGCACCTGGTTTGCGCGGTCCATCAGCTCCGTGATCACATAAAACCGGAAGCGGGTGTTCCCGAATGTCTCAATCCTGCTCTCCGGCGCGAACAATACCTGCGTGTTTTCGATCGCGTATTGAAAACTATCCTCGTTCAACATGAATGCGATGCACAGTAATTCACGCCCGCACCGGATGCTAATGAAAACCGTTTTTTTGCCGCGATTTTCTGGAAAAATGGCGCATTCTCTGCTTATTTCTCCTGCATGCGATTCGTATTTGTCGCCTGTCTAGCCGCCCTTCTCGCCGGATGCGCCAGCGAGCGCCCGCTGCTTCCCTACGAAACACCACTGCCGAAGACCCAATTCCAGCAGGTGCGCACCACCGCCTACACCGATACCGAATCCGACCATCTTCCCTACGGAAACCACACGGCACTCGGCACCACGCTGAGCTATGGCCCCGTAAAAAGCGCGGCGGCCGATTGGTCGCGCTGGCCCGCCGGCACCGTGTTCCGTATCCTCGAAACGGGCGAGACCTACCAGGTCGACGATTACGGCTGGGACCTTGCGGGGCGCAACACGATCGACCTTTACAAGCCCAGCCGCTCCGAGATGAACAACTGGGGATTGCGCCACGTCACCATCCAAATCCTCCAATGGGGCGACCCCGGCTACAGCTTCCATTTCCTCGAGCCCCACGCCCGCTACCCGCACATCCGGCGGATGCTGCTGGAGTTTGAAGGCAAGCCGGTTTAAGCGCAGGATGGTTGATTGCAGACGATCGGCACGTTGCACCCCGGCGAAATTCGCGCCACTATAGGCGCGCCATGCAATCCCTCGATCCCCATACCACCGCCCTCGTCCTCATCGATCTCCAAAAAGGCGTCGTCGGCAGACCCGTCGCACCGCACTCCGGCGCGGACGTCTTGAAACACAGCATCGAACTTGCCGCGCGCTTCCGCGCCGCCGGCGCGCCCGTAATTCTCGTCAACGTCGCGTGGTCGCCCGATTTCAAGGACGCGCTCAAGCAGCCCGTCGAGCAGCCGTGGCAGGCCCCGCCCGGCGGCTTTCCGTCCGATTTCATGGAACTCGCCGAAGGCCTCAAGCAACCCGGCGACATCTGCATCACCAAGCGCCAGTGGGGCGCCTTTTACGGCACCGACCTCGACCTGCAACTCCGCCGCCGCGGCATCACGACCATCGTCCTCGGCGGCATCGCCACGAACATCGGCGTCGAGTCCACCGCCCGCAGCGCCTACGAGCACGGCTACTCGATCATCCTCGTCGAGGACATCACGAGCGGGATGTCAGCCGAGATGCATGAATTCGCGCTCGCGAATATTTTTCCGCGCATCAGCCGTGTCGCACAGGTCGGGGAGATTGCGTTTGCATCTTAGTCTTACGACCACCAAATAAGAACTTGCTGCCTGGCTTCGCTGGCGAGTGAAAAGAAAGACCGGAGTTGGTGAAAATTGACCAGCAAATACTCCCAAGCGTTTGCTCCTCCGTCATTCCAAAACCACGGATAAATCAATTCGCTAGTCATCACGGCGGGATCGTAACGCGAACGCAGAACATCGTCTCCGATTGACTCAAGAAGCGCAGCCACATCTTTGACCTGCTGAACTGTCAACGAAACAGGTGGTCCCATAATGGAAGGATCATCCAAGCCCATTTCTTTCGTAGCGCCTTTTCCTTCCAAGAGTGAAGACAACCCAACATGGGCTGGATCTCTGGAGAGCAGCCACACAATGCCCGGGCCGGTCTTATCGATGGAAATCTCCTCGCCGCCGCGCTCAAAAAGATCGTCGGGGCTATTTCGATACAAATCAAGTTTGTGAGCGTCGACGCGCTTGAGGACAGTGATTACACTCATGACAGCCGTTCCAATAGCCCGCGCATCGCCGCGTTGATTTGCTCGAAGCCTTCGTCCGTCTGTCCCTGCATCTCCTCCGCGGCCTGGATGTATTTGCCCTCGACCAGTTCATTCGCGCAATTCGGGATGATGGTGTCGAGGCTCTTGCGTGTAAACTCGATGTGGAATTGCAGGCCGACCACGCGCCCGTCGTAAACGAATGCCTGGTTCTCACACGCCTCGCTCCGCGCGATGCGCACCGCGTCGGGCGGCAGGGCGAAGGTATCGCCGTGCCAGTGTAACACCGTAAAACACGGCGGCAGGAAGCCGAAGAGTTCCGATTTTCGCGCCTCCTCCGTCAGCTCGATGGGGAACCAGCCGATCTCCTTGTGCGCGCTGCGCGTCACGGGGCCGCCGAGGACGTCGGCGATCAATTGCGCGCCGAGGCAGATGCCGATGACGACCTTGCCCGCCCGGATCGCCTCGCGGATGAATTGCTTCTCCCGCGTCAGCCACGGGTAATCCGCCTCTTCGTAAATATTCATCGGCCCGCCCATGACGATGAGCCAGTCGATTTCGCCCACGGCGGGCGTCGGTTCGTCGCGATAAAACCGCGTCGCGGTCACCGCGTGGCCTTTTTCCGCCGCCCAAGTCTCGATGCAGCCGAGCCCCTCGAACGGCACATGCTGGAAATAATGAATCTTCATCCCTTGAATTCCCCGCGGAGCGTGCCATGCGCATTGATTTCGAGCAAACCCGAAATGATGATTCTATCCGGAGGAAAGCTTACCGCTCGTTCTTGAGGACGAAGCGGCAGAAGATTTCCACGAGGAGATAAAGCACAAAAAGGATGGCCGTGATCCAAAAGCTCGGCGGCCAATTTGTTATACAGGCCAGCAGGATGCCCGACCAGACTGCCGCAAGGGCAAGGATTACCGAGGCGGCGGTTCCGGACCAAAAGCCGCGGAAAAGCCTTGCCGCAATTCCCGCCGGACCGATGATCAAGGTGAATACCAGCAGTATTCCCACCACCTGGCTGGCAAGTGTGACTGATACCGCCAGAATCACCATGAACACCATGGAAAGCATGGACAGGGAGACGCCCCGGGCCTCGGCGAGATCCGGCTGTACGCTGGCGAAAAGCAGCTTTCGCGAAAACACAAGCAAAGCTCCGAGGCTGACCACGGAAAGAATAGTGATCTGAATGATCTGCTGCCACGAGACACCGAAAATATTTCCAAAAAGGATTGCCGAGGCCTGGCCCGCAAAGCCGCTGTAAAGCGTCAGAAAAAGCGTGCCCACACCCAGACAGACCGACAACACCATCCCGATGGCGATTTCACTCCGGTGCAAGCGGTTGCCGAATACCCCCATCATCGCTCCGGCAAGCAAGGAAATCGCCAGCATGCCATTCAAGGGGCTGAGGCCGAATAAAGCGGCTCCCGTCGCGCCTGTGAAGCCCACATGGGCAAGCGCATGCGCCGCGAATCCCA
>DASZPK010000180.1:0-4262 GCA_035550335.1 Chthoniobacteraceae bacterium
ACGAGTTTCACGTGCGGCGGATTGTCCGCGGCAAGAAGTGAGGATGCGCAAAGCAGCGACGCGAGCAGAAGGGACTTTGATTTCATGGATGCAGAGTGGATTGGGCGGACCGAATGCCAGCCGCCGATTTGTTATCAGAAAATCGCGCGCGCGCCAGTTGAAAACTCCCTTTGCATTGCCATCGTCGCCCTTATATATAGAACCCCCTTATGACTCCCCGCCCATCCAAGGAAATCAGTGCAAAAAAGAGCGCGCCACGAGCCGCGGGCTTCTCCCCCGTCGAGGGAAAAAAGCTGCTCGTCGCCAACCGCAGCGAAATCGCCATCCGCATCCTGCGCGCCGCGAACGAGCTCGGGCTGCGCACCGTGGCGATCTACGCGCAGGAGGACCGCTTTTGCATGCACCGTTTCAAGTCGGACGAGGCCTACCTTATCGGCGAGGGCAAGGGACCGGTCGCGGCGTATCTCGACATCGATGGCATCATCGCGCTCGCGAAGGAAAAAGGCGTGGACATGATCCACCCCGGCTACGGCTTTTTGTCCGAGAACGCAAAATTCGCGCGCGCGTGTGAAAAGGCGGGAATCACCTTCATCGGACCCCGTGTGGAGCTGCTCGAAATGATGGGCGACAAAGTCGCCGCCCGCGCCCTCGCGGCGAAAGTGAATGTCCCCACGCTACCGGGCACCGAGGACCCGGTCACCGACCGCGCCGAAGCGCTCAAGATCGCGAACAAGATCGGATTCCCGCTCATCATCAAGGCGGCGTTCGGCGGCGGAGGGCGTGGCATGCGCGTCGTGGAAAAAGCGGCCGACCTCGCAAACCTCCTCGACGAGGCCCAGGACGAAGCCGGCAACGCCTTCGGCAATCCAGCGGTCTTCCTCGAAAAATACATCCCGCGGGCGAAGCACATCGAAGTCCAGATCCTCGGCGACAACCACGGCCACGTGCTCCATCTTCACGAGCGCGATTGCTCCGTGCAGCGCCGCCACCAGAAGGTGATTGAGATCGCCCCGTCCTTTGGCGTCGACCCGCGCGTCGTGCGCGAGCTTTGCGACGCCTCGGTGCGCCTCTCGCGCGAGATCGGCTACAACAACGCCGGCACCATCGAGTTCCTCCTCGACCTCGACACAAACGAGTGGTTTTTCATCGAGATGAACCCCCGGATCCAGGTTGAGCACACCGTCACGGAGGTCATCACCGGCATCGACATCGTCCGCTCGCAAATCCTCATCGCCAATGGCGCGCAGCTCCACGGCCCGGAGCTCGATCTCCCCGCGCAGGAGGACGTGGCCCGCAACGGTTTCGCCATCCAGGCCCGCATCACCACCGAGGACCCCGAGAACAAATTCACGCCGAACTACGGGAAGATCCTCACCTACCGCTCCGCCGCCGGCTTCGGCGTGCGGCTCGACGGCGGCATGGGCGACTCCGGGAGTGTTATAACACCGTTTTACGACTCCCTGCTCGTGAAGGTCACCGCCAGCGGACGCACGTTCGACATGGCGCTCCAGCGGATGCACCGCGCGCTGCGCGAATTCCGCATCCGCGGCGTGAAGACGAACATCCCGTTCCTCGAGAATGTCATCCTGCATCCGGATTTCCGGGGCGGGCTCGCCACCACGCGCTTCATCGACACCACGCCCGCGCTCTTCATTTTCCAATCCCGCCGCGACCGCGCCACGAAGCTCCTCACCTTCCTCGGCGACGTGATCGTGAACGGCAATCCGCAGGCGAAAGGCCACCGCGTTGAGGGCCTCGCCACCGCAACCCCGCCCGTGTTCGACCTCAAGCAGACTCCGCCGGATGGCACCCGCCAGTTGCTCCTCAAGCTTGGCGCGAAAAAATTTGCCGAGTGGACCCTCAAGCAAAAGGCGCTCCTCGTCACGGACACCACCTTCCGCGACGCCCATCAGTCGCTCCTCGCCACGCGCGTGCGCACGTACGACATGCTCGCCGCGGCCGGCGCCGTGGCGCGCCGCACGCCCGGCCTCTTCAGCGTCGAGATGTGGGGCGGCGCGACGTTCGACTCCGCGATGCGTTTCCTCCGCGAAGACCCGTGGCTGCGCCTGCGCCAGCTCCGCGAAAAAATCCCGAACATTTGCTTCCAGATGCTCTTCCGCGGGTCAAACGCCGTCGGTTATTCCAACTACCCGCCAAGCGTCGTCGCCGGTTTTGTAAAACACGCCGCGCAAAATGGCATCGACATCTTCCGCATCTTCGACTCGCTCAATTACCTCCCAAACCTCACCGCCGCCATGGACGCCGTGCAGGAGACGCACGGCATTTGCGAAGCGGCGATTTGTTACACAGGCGATATACTCGACCCCGCGCGCACGAAATATTCGCTGAAGTATTACGTCAAAATGGCAAAGGAACTCGAGCGCATGGGCGCGCATTTCCTCGCCATCAAGGACATGGCCGGCCTCTGCCGCCCCTACGCCGCGCAGGCCCTCGTGAAAGCGCTCAAGGAGGAAATCGGTCTTCCCGTCCATTTCCACACGCACGACACCAGCGGCGTGAACGCCGCCTCCGTGCTGCGGGCCAGCGATGCCGGCGTCGACGTCGTCGACCTCGCGATCGCCTCGATGTCCGGCTCGACCAGCCAGCCGAACCTCAACTCCGTCGTGGCCGCCCTCCAGCACACCCCGCGCGATACCGGGCTCGACCTCGCCGCGCTCAACGAATTCTCCGATTACTGGGAGCAGGTGCGCGAGTATTACAAGCCGTTCGACACAGCGCCGAAAACCGGCAGCGCCGAGGTCTATCTCCACGAGATGCCAGGCGGCCAGTTCACCAACCTCAAGGAACAAGCCGCCTCCATGGGCATCGGCCACCGCTGGCCGGAGATTGCGCGCTGTTACGCCGAGGTGAACGAACTCTTCGGTGATATCGTGAAAGTCACCCCGAGCAGCAAGGTCGTGGGCGACATGGCGCTCTTCCTTTTCACGCGCGGCATCAAGCCCGCCGACGTCGTCAACCTCGAGCCCGGCACCAGTTTCCCCGAATCCGTCATCGACATGCTCTCCGGCGGTCTCGGGGAACCCGCAGGCGGCTGGCCCCCGAAATTGGTCAAGGCGGTGCTCGGCAAAAAGCACGGGCACGGTTCAAAAGCCGCGAAAATCAATCTCAAGGAAACGCGCGCCGAACTGGCAACGAAGCTTAAGCGCGACCCCACCGACGACGACCTTTACAGCCACCTCATGTACCCGAGCGTTTTCGCCGAGTACGTGAAATTCGCGCGCGATTACAGCGACGTGAGCGTGCTCCCGACGCCCGCGTTTTTCTTCGGCCTGAAACCCGGCGGCGAAATCATCGTCAATATCGAGGAAGGCAAAACCCTTTTCATCAAGCTCATCAACATCGGCTCGCCCGACAAGGATGGCCGCCGCATCGTCTCGTACGAATTGAACGGCGTGCCGCGCGAAACCACCATCCCCGACCGCGCCATGGCTCCCAAGATCAAGGCGCGCCTCAAAGCCGACGCGAATGACCCGCTGCAAGTCGGCGCCCCGATCCCCGGCATGGTGACGGCGCTTTCGGCAACCGTCGGGAGCAAAGTCGCCAAGGGCGACCGCCTTCTCACCCTTGAGGCGATGAAGATGCAGACCACCATCTACGCCCCCGCCGACGGTGTCATAGATGAGATTCTCGCCCACGTCGGTGATTCGGTGGAAAGCAAGGATTTGCTGGTCAAGCTCCGCAAATAGGCCTCCGCATCTCTGTCGGCCGTAAAGAACCGGGGGCCAGAGCGCCGGCTGGATGCCATTACAATGTGGTGTCGGCACGCATCCTGCTCTTTTGTAATCCAAATGTTATCTCCAAAAGGGCATCTCATTCCCGGTCGCTCTGTACGCGGGCGCCACGAAGCCGGCTTCACAATGATGGAGTTGATGTTTGCCGTGGCCGCGTTCGGCGCGTTTGCGGTGGTCACCATCCTTTCCTTCACCACTTTCAACCGTTTTGCCAGCAACGCCCGCTACGCGACCCTCGCCCTCGCCGTGGCGCAGGAGCGCATCGATGAAATCCAGACCTCGCCCTGCACCATCAACACCAACTCCACGCTCAGCCCCGTGCTCGCGCTCAGCGGCACCACCGTGAGCCCGAACTCCAGCAATGTCTACACCTCCATCACCGAGAGCAACCTGCCGCTGAATAATGACGCCTACAACCTGACCCGCACCACGACGCTTTCCGGGTCAACGGCGATGGCGCTCACGGGAACGCTCACCGGGACAATCACGGCCGGCTCCGAGGACACGCAG
>DASZPK010000181.1:0-1870 GCA_035550335.1 Chthoniobacteraceae bacterium
GGACTGCTTCGCGGCCCGCGCCAGGAACGCCCCGACACGCCACGTCACGAAATTCGTGTCCGACAAAAAAAACGCCGAGCACGCCCCGGTCCATCGCGCATAAAGCGGCAGCCATTGGCAAAGCCCCCCCTGGTTCCAGAAGTAGATCAGATCGGGCTTGAACGCCCGCGACGCGCGCGCGAGTTTCCGGCATTCCTCCCATTTGCTCCCTGCAAACTGCCCCTCGCCCATTTGCAGGATGCGCTCCACCCCTTCCATGCGCGCCCCCTCCCCATCCGCGCCCCAATCGCTCGTGAGCACACGCACTTCGTGGCCGCGCCGGCGCAGCCCCTCCACCACATCGCGGCACCCAAGCTCATAGCCCCCGACATGCACGGGGGGATAAAGGTTGGTCACGACCAGGATTTTCATGGGTTGCCTCTGCATAGTCGAAATGAATTCCCCGCGCAAGAGGTCCCCGTCCCAATGCGAACGCGCTCCTCCGCTGCCGCGCCCATTTTTTGTGTCACTTGGTTTTTGACTCGCGCGCGGCGCTATACAACATTCCCTCCCATCCGAATGAAACGCGCCCTTATTGCCACGGTGTTCAACGAGGCGGACAATATCACCCGGTGGTGGAATTGCCTCCTCGCGCAAACCGTCGCGCCCGACGAAATCGTGATCGTCGACGGCGGCTCGACGGACGGCACGTGGGAGAAATTACAGGAGCTTGCGGGCGCCGCAAAGACTTCGGTGCGCCTCGACCGCCGCCGCTGCAACATCGCCGAGGGACGCAACCTCGCGATCCAATTGGCCTCCGCGGATATCATCGCTTCGACCGACGCCGGCAGCTTTCCCGCCCCCGATTGGTTTGCTGAAATCACCCGGCCGTTGCTCGACGACCCCACAGTCGATGTTACCGGCGGCCCCTGTCCCAGGTCGGCTGCATACGATTTCCGGCGATACCTCGAACAATTCGAACCGCCCGTCGACCCGAATGTCATTCCGAAGGGGGAAATCCATCCTTCCTCCCGCAACACCGCATTCCGGCGCAGCGCGTGGGCCGACGCAGGCGGCTATCCCGAATGGCTCACACTCACCGCCGAGGACGCGCTTTTCACAGCCGGACTGCACAAAATCGGCAAGAAATTTCATTACACCCCGAAAGCCGTGGTCGAATGGCTCGGCGCCCCCGATGCGCCGTCGTATTTCAAGATGCTGCACCGTTACGGCTTCGGGTCCGCCGAGGCGCGGCTTCATGCGGAATATTTTCTGCAGCGACTGGCCATCACGGTATTCCCATTCCTGTTGCTGTTTTCGCGGTGGCGGTTTTCCCATCTCGCTTTTCGTTACCGCAAAAACTTCTCGAGCGCCGCCGGCTGGCTGGCCGGGATGGTCACCGGCCACAGGCCGCCCCCGGGCTGGAAAAGAATCGATGGCATATTCCTCAGCCCCGAGGCGCAGCGTGCCGCGGGCGCTCCCGTTGCCCCCGGCGCCAATCCCGTGTAATTTTTCCAACGGTTATTATGATGCCGCAACCCCCACAGCCAGCCCCCCGGCCTCCCCTCGCATTGCGCATCGGGCAGCTTCTCGCGCGCCATGCCAGGGCGCTCCGGTATGTGCTCACGGTCGTGCTCCCCCTCATCGCGCGCACCGGGAAAAGGCCGCTGATTTTTTGGAAATACAGCGGCATCGGCGACATCATCTGCACGGTCCCGGCTGCGCTGGAATTGAAGAAACGCCACCCCGGCGTGCCCGTCATTTACAATTGCTACAAGGATTACGCCTGCCTTCCGCGCATGGGAGGGGTCACTGATATCGTAACCTCGCTGAAGGACATCGGCGTGGTCACCTATTGGTACCGGTTTTTGCTCGCCGGTTCCTATTGTTT
>DASZPK010000182.1:0-1503 GCA_035550335.1 Chthoniobacteraceae bacterium
TACTGGCTGTTTCTCACCTCCGGGTTTCGCACCTACCGGTTCCTGCCGGTGTTCTGGCGTGAATTTCATCCGCGGTTTGATGTGCCGGTGCCGGATGAGCAGAAGCGCCTTCTCGATTTCCTCGCGGCTGAGCGTTACGGCGCACAATACGATGCGGCGTGTGGCATCGTGCGCTTCGCCAATCCGCAGCGGCTTCGCGACGGTTTGAGCGGAATCCCCGCTGGCAAAACCGACGACCCGCACGTGGCGTTTTTCCTCGAAAAAAACCCGGGGCACGCGGCGGGGGACGAACTCGTCTGCCTCTGCGATCTCTCCGCCGAAAATCTCACTCCCGCCGGACGCCGGATGGTCGGCGCGCGCACGCATGAAACCGTCTGCTCTCATTGCTAATTCGCTCTGGCTCGCCTCAGCACTGCCCGCGTGGGCGCGTTTTCGCCGCGCGCTCGGGCGCCCCGCCGAGACGCAGCAACTGCTGCTGCGCAATGCGCTCGCGCGCAACGCCGGGACTGCGTTTGGACAAGCGCACGGCTTTTCCGGAATCAAGAGCCACGCCGATTTCGCACGCAACGTCCCGCTGTGCGATTACGACGATTTGAAACCGTGGATCGCGCGCATCATGCGCGGGGAAAATGGCGTGCTCACGACTGAGCGCGTCACACATCTTGTCCCCACGAGCGGCTCGAGCGGGGCGCGAAAACTGATCCCGTTCACCGCGCGCTTGCAGAGGGAATTCAACGAGGCCATCGGCGCGTGGATCGTGGATTTGTACGGCCGCCATCCCCGGCTCGCCACCGGGGCGGCGTATTGGTCGATCTCGCCGGCGATCGATTCCGGCGACGGGGAGCAATCCTCGGTGCGCATAGGGTTCGACGACGACACCGCCTACCTCGGCGGCGCGAAGGCGTGGCTCCTCCGCGCGATCACCGCAGTCCCCTCCGAATTGCGGCTTGTCGCGGACATGGATCAATTTTGCCACAAGACCTTGCTGCATCTGCTCCGATGCGCCGACCTGCGGCTCGTTTCCGTGTGGCACCCGTCATTCTTCACGTTGCTGCTCGATGCGCTCCCGCGTTTTTGGGATGAATTGCTGCGCGACATTGGCAGGACGAATCGCGCGCGCCAGTTGCTTCGCGCCAACCCGCTCGAACCCGAAACTATCTGGCCGGGGCTCGAGGTCATCAGTTGCTGGGGCGACGCCCATGCCGCGCTCGCGAAGGCCGAACTCGCGCGGCGTTTCCCCTCGGCGCACATCCAATCGAAGGGACTGCTCGCCACCGAGGGATTCGTCACGCTTCCCTTTGCCGGCGCGTATCCGCTCGCGGTCTGCTCGCATTTCTTCGAGTTCATCGACGAGCGGGGCGAAATCCGCGCCGCGCACGAATTGCAGGCCGGCGGGATTTATGAAGTTGTCGTCACCACCGGCGGCGGGCTTTGGCGCTATCGCCTCGGCGACCAGGTCGAGGTGACCCATTTCATCGGAAAAACGCCGTCGCTTCGTTTCCT
>DASZPK010000183.1:0-9357 GCA_035550335.1 Chthoniobacteraceae bacterium
GGCCGTAAGGGCCATACTGACTTGACGTCGTCCCCACCTTCCTCCCCGTTTCACAGGGCAGTCTGAACAGAGTGCTCGGCTTACGCCGGTGGCAACAGTTCACAGGGGTTGCGCTCGTTGCGGGACTTAACCCAACATCTCACGACACGAGCTGACGACAGCCATGCAGCACCTGTGCAAGTTGTGTATTGCTACACTCGCTGGCTTTCACCAACTTAGAAATGCATGTCAAGGCCAGGTAAGGTTCTTCGCGTTGCATCGAATTAAGCCACATACTCCACCGCTTGTGCGGGCCCCCGTCAATTACTTTGAGTTTTAATCTTGCGACCGTACTCCCCAGGCGGCACGTTTAACGCGTTAGCTCCGGCACAAGCGGGGTCGAATCCGCTCACACCAAACGTGCACCGTTTACTGCCAGGACTACCGGGGTATCTAATCCCGTTTGCTCCCCTGGCCTTCGTGCCTCAGTGTCAGTTACTGTCCAGAGATCCGCCTTCGCCACTGGTCTTCCTCATGATATCTACGCATTTCACTGCTACACCATGAATTCCAATCTCCTCTCCAGTACTCCAGCAAGGCAGTATTGAATGCAGTTCCGGGGTTAAGCCCCGGGATTTCACATCCAACTTACCTCGCCACCTACGCACCCTTTACGCCCAATGAATCCGAACAACGCTTGAGACCTCTGTATTACCGCGGCTGCTGGCACAGAGTTAGCCGTCTCTTCCTCTTCAGGTACTATCAAGCCACCGGTAGTTACTCGGCGGCACTTGTTCCCTAATGACAGAAGTTTACAATCCGAAGACCTTCATCCTTCACGCGGCGTCGCTCCTTCAGGGTTTCCCCCATTGAGAAAAATTCTCGACTGCTGCCACCCGTAGGTGTCTGGACCGTGTCTCAGTTCCAGTGTGGCTGGTCGTCCTCTCAGACCAGCTACCCGTCATAGCCTTGGTAAGCCGTTACCTTACCAACTAGCTGATAGGCCGCGGGCTCATCAAGAAGCGCCAGGTTGCCCCGGCTTTGGTTTTGCGAGTATGCACTCACTGACCACATGCGGTATTAATTCGCCTTTCGGCGAGCTATCCCCCACTTCTCGGCAGATTGCCCACGTGTTACGCACCCTTGCGCCACTGAACAACACTAGTATTGCTACCAATGTTGTCCCGTTCGACTTGCATGTCTTATCCACGCCGCCAGCGTTCGTTCTGAGCCAGAATCAAACTCTCCGTGAAAAACGGATCCAATCTTGCGATTGGAAAGTTTGCGCCGGCGCCGCTAAAGCGCCAGCAAAATCTGACCATTCTTGTCCATGCCGAGGCGGTGAAACCTGGCATGGAGTTTGTCCGATCCTAAATATTTGATTATCAAAGATTTAACGTATAACGCACAATTCAATTTTTGCTTTTATTTGTCATCGTCATGTCCCGGTCCTCGAATCGCTTCCGACCCGACATCCGGGACATTCAACCGTTCTGAATCTCTCCGTAGAAATTCCAGAATCAAACTTTCAAAGATCGCGGTTCTCAAAATCCTTCAGGCGACAAAAAAACTCAATCTCGCGCCGAACATCAAAGCCGATGCGCCGAATCCGTCGAAACGAACCGAACGCCTGTTTTCAATGTGCGGGACAAAACTGAGTTTGAAGTCCCTGAGGTTTTTAAGAACCATTCTCCGTTTCAGCGGAGTTCCCGTTTCTTGCGGGAGAATTAACCTAGCGAGTTTGTCGAACCAGTCAACAGGAAAATTCAAAATATTTTAACTTTTTTGATTTTTCCCACTGCCAGCCCGGCCACTTTCGCCGTGCTCATCCCCCACGCCTTTCGTTGCGGGGCGGTGAAAGTAGCAAACTCGCGGTGCATGGCAATAGTTTTTTTCGAAAATTTTAAAAATATTTTCGCGGGCGTCAAAACACACCACCGCGCGGCGGCGTGGATGTTAAACATACGATAAACGATTCCTCAGAACAACTCCCCCTGCCCCGCCCCTTTCCTTCCCTCGACGAACTCCTCCACCAGCCGCGCAAGTTCCTCACGCGAAAACTTTTTTCGCACCGCCGCGATCGCCTCCGCCGCCAGGACATCGCACCGCTCGTTTTCCGCGTGGCCCGCATGGCCTTTCAGCCATTTCCAGCGGATCATGTGTTTCCCAGCCAGCTCGTCCAGCCGCCGCCACAGGTCCTCATTTTTCACCGGCTTCTTCGTGCTTGTGACCCACCCTTTCGCCTTCCATTGCTTCACCCACTCTGAAATTCCGTTGCGTAAATACTGCGAATCCGTGAAGAATTCCACCTCGC
Organism: Chthoniobacteraceae bacterium; assembly: GCA_035550335.1. GTDB lineage: Bacteria > Verrucomicrobiota > Verrucomicrobiia > Chthoniobacterales > Chthoniobacteraceae > DASZPK01. The sequence continues at coordinate 2,294 of DASZPK010000183.1, forward strand.
ATGGCCCCTTCAGCGCCTCCAGCGCCCCGATTGCGGCCTGGAGCTCCATGCGGTTGTTCGTGGTCGCAGCTTCACCGCCGCTGACCTCCCTCCGCCGGCCCTCGCATTCGAGCACTGCGGCCCAACCGCCCGGGCCCGGGTTTCCGTCGCAGCCGCCGTCGGTATGGATCGTGACTTTCTTCATCGCCCCGAGAGGTAGCGGATTCGCGGGAAAAGCCGAGCGATTTTCGTCATCATACCTCGTGACCGAGCAACGGGGTGGAACTGCAAGCACCGAGAATTCTCCTGGCGGCGTCCTCCCTCCGCTGGGGACAGCGGACGCTACAATTTCTCCAGTCGCGCGTTTTTCCAAATTGGGGCGCCATCCATTTTTGCATCGTGCCCGCGCCGCGGTTCTGTTTCACTCGCGCCGATGCTTTCCATTCACGAGCTTACGAAGCGGTTCGGCGACCAGGTCGCGGTCGATTCCCTCTCGCTCGAGGTCCCGGCCGGCCAGATCGTCGGCCTCCTCGGGCCCAACGGCGCCGGCAAGACCACCACTCTCAAGATGCTCACCGGCCTGCTGAAGCCCGATTCCGGCTCGGCCACGATTGCCGGGTTTGACATTGTGACACAATCGATGGATGCCAAGCGCGCGTTCGGGTTCGTGCCCGATTCGGGCGCTGTTTACGAATCGCTCACCGGGCTCGAATACCTCCTCATGATCGCCTCGCTCTACGGCATCGCCGAGAATGACGCGGTGGAACGCATCAGCCGCTTCATCGAATTTTTCGAGCTCGGCATGGACACGCTCAAGGCCAAGATGCTCGGCGCCTACTCGAAAGGGATGCGGCGCAAAGTCGTCATCACCGCCGCGCTCCTGCACAATCCGCAGGTCGTGTTCCTCGACGAACCGCTCGAGGGCCTCGACGCCAATGCCTCCGTCGGCTTCAAGGCGCTTCTCGAAACCCTTGCGCGCGAAGGCAAGACCATCATCTACAGCTCGCACATCCTCGATGTCGTCGAGCGCGTCTGCCACCGCGTGGCGATCATCAGCAAGGGCAAACTGATGGTCGATGGCGCGCCCGAGGCGCTCCTCGCGGAATACCAGGCGCCCACGCTGGAAGCTCTCTTCACCCGGCTCACTGGGTCCACCGACCACGAGCAGCGCGCCGAGACCTTCGCCAAATCGCTCCGCTCATGAGCAGCGGCGTCGCACCGTCCACCGAAACCGTCCTCCGGCGTCTTTTCTGGAAACTTTTCCTCCGTGGGCGCGCCCTTTCCCGTGCGAGGAACAAGGAGGGGACCGTCCGCAGCCACGCCGGCATGATCTGGGCGCAGCTCGCCTTTTACCTCGTGTTCGGATTTTTGATGTGCTCCGCAGCCACGAACTCCGACACCATGACGTTCGCCCTGATGCTGCACGGCATCACGCTTTTTCTGGTCGTATTCCAGATGGTGATGACCGCCGGCAGCGTGTTGTTCAACAAAGAGGAGGCCGAGATCCTGCTGCACCGCCCCATCCTCCCCCGCGAATTGCTCCGCGCGAAAATCACCGTCATGTGCGGCTACTCCGCCATGCTTTCCGCCGCGCTCAACCTTCCCGCCATGATCACCAGCCTCACGCTCCCCGGCGCGAACTGGCTGTTCCCCATCGCGCACGCCTGCTCCACCCTGCTCCTCATTATTTTTTGCGCCGGCACCATCGTTGTCATTTACCAGGCCTGCCTGCGCTGGCTCGGGCGGGAACGGCTCGACGGGCTCATGACCACCATGCAGACGCTCCTCACCGTCATGCTCGTGCTCGCCAGCCAATCCTTCCGTTTCATGGCGCGCGCCCACCTGAACGACCTTGCCCATTCCCCGTGGATCCTCGCCATGCCGCCGATGTGGTTTGCCGCGCTCGACGTCGTGATTTCCGCACCGAAAACCCACCCGGGGCTTATCATTCCCGCGCTCACCGGCGTGGCCGCCACCCTCCTCGTCGCATGGCTCGGGTTCAACCGACTTGCCGACACCTACGGAGAAGGCCTCGCCCTCATGAACGAAACCGGTGGCGCCCCCGCCGGCGAATCTTCCGCAAAAAAATCGGGCCGCCTCCTGTTGCGCCGCCTCACCGCGCTCCCGCCGCTTTCGTGGTGGCTGCGCGATCCTGTGGAGCGCAGCGGATTTCTCCTCGCCGGGGCGTACTTTTTGCGCGATCGCGAGACTAAGCTCCGCATCTATCCCGCCATGGCGCAGGTCATCGCCATGCCCGTTTTCATGGTTTTCGCAGTCAACAGCGGTTGGGCTGCCGCCTTCGCGGGCACCTATATGGGGTGGCTCCCGCTCATGGCCATCCAAATCCTGGAGTTCTCCGACCAGTGGCGAGCCACCGACATCTTCCTCTTTACCCCACTCGGAAAATGGCAACCCCTCTTCCATGGCGTGCGCAAGGCCACTCTGTTGCTCTTCGCGCTCCCCGCCGTGTTCATCCTCTCTGTGGTCACCCTCCTCTACAGAGGTGACGGGGGTTCGCTTTTCCTGTATCTCGTGCCGGGCTTCATCGCGATCCCATCGTGGTCCCTGGTGCCCGCCCTCGCCGATCCGTGGCTGCCCCTCAGCAAATCCTTCGACAGCCGCGCGCAGAGTGCGCGCAGTTGCATCATGATGCCCATCATGCTCGCCATCTCCGGCATCCTGGCGACCGCCACCTGGTATTCGCTCGCGAAGGGCTTTTTCGTGTGGTTCCTCCTCGGCGAGACCGCCATCGCCGCGGGGGCATTCTTCGCCATGCGGGCCATGATCGCCCGCGCGGGCGAATGGGAGGATGCGTGAGCGTCGCGCGTGGAGGCTCAGTTTGGAGCCGGGGATTCCAATTTGCCAGCGATTTGGTGTCGCACTGAATGACCCCTCTTTGCCGACCTACTATTGTCCCTGTATCATCAACCAGTGGAGCGGATAGGTATAGCAAGTTCCGCCATGTGGAGGATGAGTGACTCCGGCAAGGCAACTCCAGCGATCTTTGTAATTTATTTGATCTATTAAGTAAGCAGCATATGCCTTCGACTCGTCTTTATCCTTTGCAGGATCGATCAAGGCCGCTCCTTTCTTGATTCTGAAATACCCTTTTTTTCTGGGGTCAGTGCCATTTCCGAATTTAAGCAACGGACTATTGCCAGGGAGTTTCCCAAGATATAGCGCATCCAATGCTGCGACATCCTGAAAAATAAGGAAATCGAGATCACTCCTGCCGTTCTTTGTTAGGGCTATGTCTCTGTAGTAAAATTTCCCATCGGGTTTAATATATCTTTCACGACCAATGTAAATCGCCGCATGAAGCTCTCCGTCGTAAACGTCTCCGGAGTAAAATTGCTCGTCACAATAGTATCTTATAATATCTCCGAATTGGGGAGTCTTGACTTCCTCGAAGTCGCGCATGTGAAAACGAAACTCCGTGGCTCCCATAAAGCGCGGTTGATTCCAAGTGGCTTTGGCTAACTGGCGAATTCTCGCATATGATGAAGATGAGTCCGCAATTGCCGAAATACTGCTATACCAGCAATTGGGACCGTATGCATCTGCTCCCTTTCCTCCCGCTAACATCCTATCAGACGCGAATTGAAGATACCTTTTTTTAGTGTAAGCAGAGAGCTGATCCAACGGATTCGTATCTTTTCCGGAAGCAAACTCAACGGAAAGCGGAGGATGGTCTTCTCTGAACGGATAGCCCCAAGTATGATATAAAATCCCATCGATCACAGCTTTTTTAACTTCGTCAGGGATTTTTGCGAATTTGTTTTTATCCAGTTTGACAACGTAATCCGTTTTTCCATTCTCCATCTTTTTGTAGGGAAGAAAGATGGGCGATTCGCACCGTTTGGGATCGACGATGTCCAGTTCGGCTTCATAACCATCATAGATTCCGTGGTTGATCCTCGTCAGGATTTGTCTGCTCGCTATGTCTTTATTGAAATATGACGATGAAATAAGACTTTGGCTTTTCACCGGAGGCTCAGAAAAAGCCGCCCCGATGAAAAATACGAAAGCCAAAACTGAAATAATTTTAGTCTTCATTTTGAAATTAGTAGCTTTTTGCGTCGCGCACTATACTGGGGAACACTTTGGCTGTCGTTTTTCATATTTCTGAAGGTTTTTTGTGGGATCTTTATTTGGTTCGTCGCTCATCAAAGCAGATGAGACTCTTGAATCGATGTCTCCCCTCGAGAACTTCAGGTCGCTTACTTGTTCAGGTTCATTTTTTACACGGTCAGGTTTGGCTGTGATTTCGATTGCACTTGTAACAAAATTGTGGATTCTGTCGATAGGTGAAATCACCTAGCTGGATTGGGAAAAAGCACCCAATTCTGCGTTCTTTGACGCCATGATGCAGTTTTCTAATAGAAGAGGAAGTTATCATCTTTACGTAGAGAAACCGGAGACGATCCGTGCATTTGAAAAGAAGAATAGGGGACGTCTGGGATTGCCCCGAAATGACGGACATGCTGCGAGTCAACCATGACGGCCTGGTACCGCTGAAAAGCGGCCGGGTTGAATTGCCCGCGACAGATGTTTGACACACGTCGTACGTCCGCGTTAGCTTCGGGTCCATGATCACGGTGATGGCGTTCTTCGTGGGGCTGCTCGTGGCTGGTTTGGTGAAGGAGGAACTCGGCTGGCGCTCCGTCTTCCTCTGGCTGGTGGTCGGCGCGGCGTTGTTTGGGGTGTTTGTCGCGTTCCGCTGGCAACCTTATTTCCTGCTCGCGGCGTATGCATTGCTCGATATCATCCTGGTGTTCGTCGTCTTCAAGGGCGACATCCAGATCAGCTGAGCGCTCCTTGCGGGAAGACTTGAAAGGGGAAGTCCGTCCATCGGGCGGACTGTGAATGGGGACGCTGAGGGCAGCATCCCTACCGGTCAACGAGGTTACGCTTTCCTCAGGCTGTTGCCTAAAACAGCCCGTTAGTGAATTGCCTCTAGCGGACTCTAAGGGGCGCTCCAATAACGATTCAGACCAACCTCCACCGGCTGCAAAAGCTCGGAATTGGCAAGACGAACTGTTAATCTGCATTTCAGATTTTTGTGGCCGTCCTGAGGGAACGATAAATGTGCACCAGCTACCCGTCCTTCCATGCCCAGGTACCCAGCCAGGGTTCCCCGGTAAAGAACCTTGCTTTCGTTTGGTTGAATAACATTCTCTCCACTCTCTTGTGAGTTATTAACGTCTTGTAACATATCTTGCAACGTTTTGATCGGGCTAGTATCTGTATTTTCGACGGTTATCACTACATCTGTATGCAAATACTGATCTTTTTCATTGGCGGCACACTGCAATCGCAACTCCCATGCGTTATATCCTTTATTATTCGGAGCGTTTACTTCAAATGTCCCTTCCGGGCTATTTCCGACTAATTGCCCCAGGCGTAAATACGTAGGCGGATCAGGAGAGCTACAGCATGGAAATAGCAAAAGCAAGAGCGACGCGGCACATCGACCAAAAATCAAAATCAGTTTCATTTATGGGGCGATATAAACGGATCTTTTCTGGAATCGTCAACGGGTATAGGACTATCATTCCCTGGTAGCGACCACCCAATAGTATTTTATACCAACGGTCATTGCTGTCAATAAGGCGTTCTGAAAGAGTTTGGTCAGTGCATATGAGCAAAACGTTTCCACCCAGTTGAGCGCTACTTTGCTCGCGCTGCGAAAAAGGTGCCCCTCAAAAGCAGATGACAGTCAGTGAATGACCCCTATTTTCTGACGGTCAAACCATGTATTTGCGAAGCGCGATGTAGATTTGTCAGCCGGCGTGTTTGCTGTCAGTCAGAGGCGGCTGAGACAGACCGCCTCTACACTTCTTTCGACGCGCCGCGCGGCACCCGGGCTTTACAAATCGGGCTGCAGGCTTGCGCATCCTGCGCGAGCGTGTCGCGGAGGGCGATCATCCCGCTTGGCGGGACTAGCCGGGAACGGCCAGCCGTTTTATCTCATCGCTGAGGGCGATGATTTCCAAGTTCTTCGGGCAATCCTCCCAATTGTGTTTCCAGCAGACGATGATGTCGCACCCTTCGGCGGGATGGCCGTGGTCGCGGAAATTGCGGCTCTCGTATTCGAATTCGATCCGTTTTACCTCCCATGTGTCGGGGCCGGTGCGGCGCTTTGCCTCGCAGTCGGGGAAGGCGCTCTGGATGGATTCGATGACGAAGCCGAGTTCCCCGGCGACCATCGCGAAAAGATAGACCACTCCCATTTCGTTGAGGGGGGCGTGGCGGACGTTTTTGAAATTGAGCGGGGCGCCGTAACGGCGTCCATCCCCCCGCACGGCCGCCCGATTTCGCGCGCCCCTGCCTTTGAACCGGGAGGGCGATTTGCGGAACCCGGGGTGCGGGAGCAAGGCCAGCACATCGGCCCATTGCGGCTTCCCGTTTGCAAATTTTCGGAAGCAATCCGGGACCCGGTCCCAGCCGAGGAAGCGTTTCACGAGCGTATCGGCATGGTAGCGGCCTTCGCGCAAGTGCTCGCGGAATTTCGGCACGCGCCCGAGCTTGCGCGCGACCTCGCCCCAATCCGCGAGGAGAACATCCGTCTCCACGGCCTGCCTTGGCGATGGAAGGCGGCAGCCCGCCGCGCGCATCGCGGCCCGCCAATTCGGGAAGACTTTGCGAAGCTCCACCTGGGTCATTTTCGAATGCGCAAGGAAGCTGCTCTGGGTGAGCCGTTTTCCGCCGCCTGCGGCCTCCGCCGCCCTGATATTGGCGAGGAGCGCCTCCCGGTCCAAATTACCCGATGCATCGTATACCATAACGATACTGCCCCTTTGATGCCGGCGGTCGAATTGTCAATCCGAAAAGGGTGATTGCCCGGGGTCCGAAGCCAAGGCGGTTTAAAAATAGCATAGCCGAAGGGGGCTCGCCGATTGAATGGATCCGAGCGCGTCGCATCGCCACGGATTCACTCAACCACGCTTGCCCGGAAAGGCGAGTCATCCATCTGTCCCGACGCGCAGTTGGACCGCATCATCCTGCGGGTGTTTGCGGCGAGCCGCCGCAAACTGCACCCGGGCCGGGTGCGCTCCCCGGAGCATGCTTGTGCAACTGTGGTT
>DASZPK010000184.1:0-2386 GCA_035550335.1 Chthoniobacteraceae bacterium
GTGCGGTCGAAAAATTGCGCCGGCAGCACGATGTCGCGCGGACGGTACCGCTCCTGCAGACTCCCCACCGCCGTCACGCAAATGATCCACCGCACATTGAGCGCGCGCAGCGCGTAAATATTCGCGCGGTGATTCAATTCGTGCGGCAAAATGCAGTGCCCGCGCGCATGCCGCGGCAGGAAATAGACCTGACGCCCCGCAAGTTTGCCGCCGAAGATCACATCCGACGGCGCACCGAACGGCGTCTTGATTTTGTGTTCGCTGGGAGAGGTGAGCCCCTCGATCTGGTAGAGCCCGCTCCCGCCGATGATTCCGATATTCGCTGCTTCCATCGCGCGGAGTTTAAGCAGACTGGCTGCGATTAGGATATTCCAAACTGCCGCGCGTCATTCAGGCGGATGCGGGCGTCTTGCCGTCCAAATCCTTTTGCAGCAGGTTGATGAATTCCCGCTGCGCCGGCGAACGCGGCCTGCTGCGCTTGAGCAGGATTCCCAGCGGGCGCCAGATTTCCGGCTTGTTGATTTCCACCGAGGCGAGGATGCCCGCCTGGACTTCCGCCTGGATGGTATGCTCGGGCACGATCGAGATGCCGTTTTCGATCTCCACCGCGCGCTTTACGGTCTCGATGTTGTCGAATTCCATGATGAACTCGATGGAAATGCCGCGCCCTTTCAAATGGCGCTCGATCACTTTCCGCGTCGAGAGATCGGGGCCGAACGAGATAAACTTTTCCCCCGCCAGTTCCTCAAGCTGCACGCTTTTCTTCTTCGCAAGCGGATGGTTCGGGTGGCAGATCGCGACCATTCTATCTTCTAAAAATTTTTCTACTAAAAGCCCCTTGCGACGCGTGGGGTAGGCCACGAGGCCGAGGTCGGCCTCGCCGTTGAGCACCTGGGTGTAGACCTGCGTGGTGCGCCCGTATTCCACGTGGACATTCACATCGGGGTAAAGCCGGCGGAACTCCTTGAGATACGGCGGGAACTCATGCAGCCCGATGCTGTAGACTGAGCTCACCTTTACATCGCCCGCCACGATGTTTTGCAATTCGTGCAGCCGGTCGCTGAGGTGGTCGTAGATATGCAAAATTTCGCGCCCTGCTTGCAGGAACGCCTGCCCTTCCGGCGTGAGCGAAAAATTCCTGCGCCCCCGCTCCACGAGCGTGACCTTGTAGCGCGACTCGAGCGAACGGATTTGTTGACTTACGGCGCTTTGCGTAATTGAGTTGATTTTCGCCGCCTTGGAAAAACTGGACGTGTCCGCGAGGTCGCAGAATATTTTAAACGTTTCTACATTCATACCGCACGTTCCAAAATAAGGGATTCTAATGCGACAGTCAACAAAAATGCATCATTTGTAAAACCAATGTCACGGATTTCGCCACAGCTCGATAGTGTAAAGCAGATCATCGCCGAGACCGCCTTAGCCGCTGGTCGACAGCCGGATGAGGTGAGCCTCGTCGCCGTCACGAAGACCCATCCGCCGGAAACCATCCGCGAGGCCATCGACGCGGGACAGTTATTATTCGGCGAGAACCGCGTGCAGGAGGCGCGCGCGAAAATTCCGCTACTCCCTGCAAAAGCCCGCTGGCATCTCATCGGCCACCTCCAGAAAAACAAAATCCGCGCGGCCCTGCCATTATTCGAATTAATCCACGGCGTCGATGCGCTCGCACTCGCGCGCGATATCGATCGCGTCGCCGGCGAACTCGGCCTCTTTCCCAAAATCCTTCTCGAGGTCAATGTAGCCGGAGAGGCGACAAAATTCGGCTTCAAGCCCGAACAAATCCGCGCCGACATCGAGGCCCTCCTCGCCTTGGAGCGCCTGCAGATCGAGGGGCTGATGACCATCGCCCCCATCGTCGAGAAGCCGGACGACGCGAGAAAATACTTCGCCACCCTCCGCGAGCTGCGCGACGCGCTCCAATCCGAATACCGCATCCGGCTCCCCGAACTTTCCATGGGCATGAGCGGCGATTACACCGCCGCCATCCGCGAAGGCGCGACGATGGTGCGCGTCGGCACCGCCATCTTCGGCCCGCGCAGCGGCAAAAACCTGCGCGCCTCCGATGCGCTCTCAGGGGACTAAAAGTGGAAAGTGAAAGTGAATGGCGCTCGAGGCATTCCACTTTCCACTTTCACTTTCCACTAATTTGGCATAACCGAATCAACGCCCAGTATGTCCAAACGAAACCCGCTCCACGTCCTCCGCACCGCGCTCGGCAATCCCGCCGCCTGCCGCCTCGCCTACATGGCAATCCGCCGCCATTACGCCGTGCAGAGCTTGTGGGAATTGACCCAGCTCCTCGCCGAGGTCGCGCGCCTGCACCCCGCCACCATCATGGAAATCGGCACCCACCGCGGCGGCACGCTCTATTGCTGGTCGCGCA
>DASZPK010000185.1:0-4496 GCA_035550335.1 Chthoniobacteraceae bacterium
AGCCATTCCCGCTTCGAAATTTGGAACGCGAAACGTTGGGACGATACTTATGAGGCGGGAACGTCGGCCTACAAGAAGGTGGCGGATTTGGTGGGCCTATGATCCGGATGCTGAATTTTGAACTGGAGGCAGGCCATGTCCCCGGGGGACGTGGCGAAAATATAATGATGCCGCAGGATGAACACAAAGGTTACCACGAGCCCGTGCTGTTGCGCGAGGCGGTGGAGTTCATCGCGCCCACGCCCGGACGGCTGGTCGTGGACGGCACCCTCGGCGGGGGCGGCCACAGCGAGGCGTTCCTGGCCGCGGGCGCGCGCGTGATCGGGATCGACCAGGACCCGGAGGCGCTGGCGTTCGCCTCGGCGCGCATCGGCGAAACAGGCGGGCGGTTCCGCGCCGTGCGGGCAAATTTTTCGGAAGTGGAACAAGTGTTAAACAGACTCGACATCGGGCCCATCGATGGCGGCCTGCTTGACCTCGGCGTCTCCTCGTGGCAGCTCGACACCGCGGCGCGCGGTTTCAGCTTCATGCGCGAGGGGGCGCTCGACATGCGCATGGACCCGGCTGCCGCCACCACCGCGGCGGACATCGTGAACAACGCGAGCGCGGAGCAGCTCGAGGGGATTTTCCGCAATTTCGGCGAGGAGCCGGCGGCGCGCCGCATCGCGCAAAGGATCGTCGCGGCGCGCGAAAAGCGCCCGTTTGCGACCACGCTCGAGCTGGCGGGCGTGGTGGAGCAGGCATCCCCGCGGCGCGGGCGCACACATCCGGCCACGCGCGTTTTCCAAGCCTTGCGCATCGCGGTGAACCGCGAACTGGAGGCGCTCACCGAGGCGCTGGAGCAATTCGGCCGGCGCCTCACGCCGGGCGGGCGGCTGGGCGTGATCACCTTTCATTCCCTCGAGGACCGGATCGTGAAACATTATTTCAAGGAGCGCAGCACGGAGTGGATCGACCGTCCCGAGTGGCCGCAGCCGCGCGCAAACCCGCTGCGCATCTTCAAGCTTTTGACGCCGAAGCCGGTCATTCCCGGCGAGGAGGAACAACAACGCAACCCGCGCTCCCGGAGCGCGAAGCTGCGCATCGTGGAGAAAATCTAACATGGCTGGCAACCGCAGGAGACATACCAATTCCGTGCAGGTGGGCGCGCTGCTCAAGTGGATCGTCGCCGCCGCGTTCCTCGCGATCACGGGGCTGGGCTACGTGTACGTCAGCAACGGGACCCAGCGCAGCGGCGACGAAATCAAAAAGCTGGAGAACCAGTTGAAGGAACTGCAGGCGAAAAACGAAGCCTGCGAAAAGACCATCGCGCAGCTCTCCTCGTACAAGGAATTGCAGGACCGGCTCAAGGAAGGATTCATCACCATGCAACCGATCACCGAGGACCACATCGTGCGCGTCAACGTGCCGCGGCATTCCCCGGATGAAATCCGCGTCGTGGCCAACCGGGGGACGGAAAAATGAAAGCCGAAGCCAGGTTGCGGATGTTCGTTGCGTGCATCTGCCTGGCTGCCTGTTTCACCGGGTTTTCCTACCGGTTGATTTACCTGCAGGTCGTCATGCACGATAAATACGCCGCTCGCGCCGATGAAAAACACGGCGTTCGCCAGGTCATTTACGCGCCCCGCGGGGTGATCACCGACGTGCACGACGGGATCCTCGCAGCCAACGATCCCGTGATGACGGTCGTGGCCGACAACGCCTTCATCCTCAAGGCGGCCGCGGTGATCGGCAGCGTCCCGCCGTCCGCCTCCGCCGCATCGCAGCTTGCCGACCTGCTCTCCGCGCCGCTCGCGATCGACCGGTCGAAGCTTCAGCGCCTGCTCTCCACCGCAAAACCAGGCACGGTGATCAAGAAGGACGTCCCCGGCAATACCGCGGACGATCTCGAGAGGGAAATGGCGCGGCAGGGCCTCGCCGGCGTGGATTGGAACAAGGACGATTCGAACGCGCGGGAGATCGCCGGACTGTTCGCCAAGCCGCTCGGGATCGACCAGGCGAAGCTTCTGGAGATGCTTTGCTCCGCGCAGCACCAGCATTACATCGTCCTCAAAAAAGGCCTGCCAGAGACCGTGGCGAACGACCTTGCCGACCAGCTCCGCGCGAAGTCGCTGCGCGGCATCACGTTCGAGCACGATTTCGCGCGCACTTATCCGAACGGGTCCATGCTCAGCCACGTGATCGGTTACATGGACCATACGCACGAGGGGATCGAAGGCATCGAGAAATCGATGAACGATTACCTCCGCGGGTATGATGGCTTCCGTGTCACGGAGAAGGCCCTCAGCGGCAAGGAGCTCGTGGCCTTCCGCGGCCAGGAGCGTGCGGCGCGGCCCGGTTACGACGTTCATCTCACCATCGACATGGGGCTGCAAACGATTGTGGAAGCGGAGATGGACAACGTTGTAAAACAATATCACCCGCAGTCCGCCGTCGTGATCCTCATGAACCCGTGGACGGGCGAAATTCTCGCGCTCAGCAACCGCCCCAATTTCGACCCGAACGATTTTGCAAACGCCAAGCCGGAGGACCTGAAAAACCACGCGGTTGTGGACATGGTCGAGCCGGGCTCCATTTTTAAAATCGTGACCGCCTCCGCCGCCCTGAACGAGAACGTGGTGAATGAGGACACGATGATCTTTTGCGAGAACGGTCTCTATGAGGCTTACAAATTGCACGATCATAAGGGCTACGGCGACCTCAATGTGGCCGGGATCCTCAAGCACTCGAGCAACATCGGCGCGGCGAAACTCGCGATGCTGATGGGCGACGAGCGCTTTTACGAATACATCCGCAGCTTCGGCTTCGGCGACCGCACGGGCGTGCTGCTCCCGGGCGAGATCGGGGGGATGATTGCCCCGCCGCACCAATGGTCCAGGATTTCGATCTCGCGCCTGCCGATGGGCCAGGGCGTGGGCGTCACGGCGATGCAGACCGCGATGGCGATCTCCGCCGTCGCGAACGGGGGGCATTTGATGATGCCGCAGATCGTGCACAATGTGACCGATGCGAACGGGGCCGTGGTCGCGAGCTATCCGCCGGTGGAAATCCGGCAGGTGATCGCAAAGAAAGTATCCGCCATGATGTGCCAGTTGTTGAAGGGAGTGGTGAGCCCGGACGGCACCGCGCCGCTCGCCGCAGTGCCCGGTTTTGCCAACGAGGTCGCCGGCAAGACAGGCACCGCGCAAATCCCGCGTCCGAAAGCCGAGGGCGGCGGTTATTACGAGGGAAAATACGTCGCGTCGTTCGAGGGATTCATGCCCGCGGACAAGCCGGCGTTCGTCTGCCTGGTGATGATCCAGGACGCAAAGACCGGGCCCGACCAGTATTACGGCGGGCAGGTGGCCGCGCCGGTGTTTTCGCACATCGCGGAAAAAGCCGCGCGCTACTTGAACATCGCGCCGTACCCGGATGTAGTTCAACCGGCGTCGTCCCACCCGGGCGGGATCATTCTTACCCAGCGCGAGAGGAGCGCCAGGGGCAATTGATGGAGCTCAAGACATTACTTTCCAATATCGAGACCGTTTCCGTGAACGGCACGCAGGACCGCGACATCACGTCGGTGACGTATGATTCGCGCGCCGTGCAGCCAGGCGGGCTTTTTGTCGCCCTGCGCGGTGAAAAAACGGACGGGCATCATTTCATTCCGCAGGTCCTGGAAAAAGGGGCTGCTGCGGTCGTGGTCGAGGAGGATTGCGGCGCGGCACCGCGCGCCACGGAAGTGCGCGTGGCCTCCACCCGCAAGGCACTGGCGGACATCGGCGCGGTGTTTTACCACAATCCGTCGCGCATGTTGAAGGTCGCGGGCATCACCGGCACGAAGGGAAAAACCACGACGGCTTTTTTGCTCAAGCACATTTGCGAGCATGCTTTTTTGCGCTGCGGGCTCATTGGCACGGTGCGCTACGAGATCGGCGAGCGGATCCTGCCGGCCGCGCGCACGACACCGCAATCGCTCGACGTGCACGATCTCCTTTTCCAGATGCGCTCCGCCGGTTGCAAGGCCGCGGTCATGGAGGTCTCCTCACACGCGCTCGCGCAGGACCGTGTGCGCGGGGTGGAGTTTGACGCGGGTGTTTTCACGAACCTCAAGCAGGACCATCTCGACTACCACAAGACGATGGAGGATTATTTCAAGGCGAAGGCGCTGCTCTTCGAGAACCTCGCGGCGCAATCGAAAAAACACGCGAAGGCGATCATCAACGTCGACGACCAATACGGCTCGCGCCTCGTGGAGCGTTTTGCGAAGCGCCTGCCGGTGACCACCTACGGGGTAAACGCACGCGCCGATTTCCGCGCGAGCGGGTTCAAATCGGATTTCACCGGATCAACTTTCCAGCTCGACGCGCAGGAGAAAAGCTACCTGGTGCGGCTGCCGCTCATGGGACGGTTCAACATTTACAACGCCCTCGCCGCGCTTGCCGCCGCAACCGCCCTCGGGCTCGACCTGCGCACGGCCGTGATGAGCCTCGCGCTCGCGCCCGCGGTGCCGGGCC
>DASZPK010000186.1:0-4513 GCA_035550335.1 Chthoniobacteraceae bacterium
GGTAACAAAACGCTGGACCAATTGCGCCTGCAATCGCTCACCATCGCCACGCCGACGCCGAAGCCCGGGACGATGGACCTGCATCCGCTGGCGCAGCCCACGCCGCGCCCGCTCATCCCCTCGGACGATTTGAACAAGACGAATGAAGCGCCCAGGAATGCCACATGGGAATCGGACGAAAACTTGAAAGCCGGCAGCCAGCTTCCCGCCACGGGCGATAATCCGCTGCCGACGCAGGAGGGGAAGGATTTCCAGCAACTGGCGTTCAGCACGCACCGCTATTCGCTGGGAGAGGGCGATTCCGCTGCGTCCGCGCCGGTGATGAAGTTTGCCCCCGCGCCTGAAACGCCCCCGCAACCGGAATCCACTCCCGCGCCGCCGATGCGCGCGACCGCGCCGACCCCCGCGCCTTTGGCAACACCCACGCCGCAGCCCGTAAAACTCACCACGCCGAAGCCGGTCGTCGCGCCGCCCGCGGTGCACGAAGCCATTTACCAGCCCACACCGGTCCCGGCTGTGTCGGCCACGCCGATCCCCACGCCTGACGATCTTTCGCATCCCACGCCCGTCCCCGCAAAGCCGACCCCGGCCATCGCCATGCGGACCGATACGAAGCCGACCCTGCCGCCCGAGCGCGTCCAGCCGCAGGAGCAACCGCAACCGCCGCAAAAGCCCGGCTTCGTGCCCGAGACGCAGCAGAACAAACTCGAGGGGAATATTTCCAACCGCGGCACCGCCGGCGTGGACGCGATCGGCACGCCGAAGGGCCGCTACGAAAAGAAAATCGCCGCCGCCGTCGGCAGCCTCTGGTATTACTACACCAACCAGCGGATGGATTTGGTCACCGCCGGCACGGTCCACATCCGGTTTTACATCAACGAGAAAGGCGAAGCGGAGGACCCGGAGGTGCTTTCCAATACTTCCAACCAGGCGCTCGAAAGTTGCTCCGTGGAGGCCATCCTCAAGGCGAAACTCGCGCCGCCTCCCGCCGACCTCGCCGAGAGCCTCGAGAACGGGCGCTACGAAGTCGACTTTAATTTCACGATCAATCCCTATCAATGACATCACCATTCCTCGCCACCTCGATTCCCAATCTCTTCGACTTTTTCAAGCAGGGCGGATTTTTCATGGTCCTGCTCCTCGTTTGCTCCGTGATCTCGATCATGGTCATGATTTTGCGCGGCATCGCCCTGCGCCGCAGCGCCGTGATGCCCAAGGCCATCGAGCAGGAAATCGAGGCCATGCAACCCGGCGACAATACCGACGCCGTCGTGAAGCTCTCGCGCCTCGTGCGCGGCGATGAATCGCCGCTGGCGCGCATCGCGCAGGTCGGGCTCCAGCATTTGCAATGGCCGAAGTCGGAGAACGTCGAGGCCGTGCAGACCAAGGCGCGGCACGAGATCGTGCGGCTGGAGAGCGGGCTGTTCATCCTCGAAATCATCGTCGGCATTGCCCCGCTCCTCGGGCTGCTCGGCGCGGTGTCGGGGCTGGTGTCGGTGTTCGCGGATTTCGCGAAGAGCACCGCCGAGAACGAGCACGAGATCGCGAAGGGCATTTCCGAGGCGCTCAGCACCACCATCGTGGGCATCGCGGTCGCCATCCCGAGCCTCATCGCCTACAGCTATTTCTCGAAAAAGGTCGAGGTCATGGCCTCCGAAATGGAGACGCTCATCGCGGACCTCGTGGCCAAGTGTTACTTCCAGAAAAAACGGCGCGAAGCCCGCGCCGAGGTTTACGAGGGGCTCTGATTCCGCCATGAGGTTCTACGCGCGCAAACGGCGGATGCCGACCGTCATCATCGTCTCGCTCATCGACATCTTCGCGATCCTGTTGATTTTCGTGATCGTGACCACAACGTTTAAACACGACCAGCCGAAGGTCGTCATCCAGCTCCCCGAGTCCAACCAGGGCGCCACCGGCCCCGCCCCCTCCGAGCCGATCAAGCTCACCGTCGACAAGGACGACAATATGTTTCTCGACGACAAACCGGTCTCCGTGGACGACCTCAAGCCGTCGCTCGAACAACTCGTCGCGCAATCGCCCGGGCGCCCCCTCGCGCTCAACGCCGACACCAAGGCGTCGTTCGGTTTCATCATCAAGATTCTTGGCATCCTGAAGGAGGCTGGGGTAAAAGACATCCCCGCATTCACCGAAAAGAAATGATCCTCGACATCGCCAAATACCCCGACCCCGTCCTGCGCGCGAAGGGAAAGAAAATCACCAAAATCACCGACGAAATCCGCGACCTCGCCGCGAACATGATCGAGACCATGAACGACGCGCACGGCGTCGGCCTCGCCGCGCAGCAGGTCTCCGTGCCCGTGCAACTCACCGTGCTCGACGTGACAAAATCCGAGGACCGTCCCAGCACGATGAGCATCGACGGCAAGCTCGTGGAGCTTTCCGAGTGGATGCCGATGGCGCTGCTCAACCCCGAGCTCGTGCTCGGCAAGGAGCGCGAGAGCGGCAACGAAGGGTGCCTCAGCTTCCCGGAAATCAGCGGCGAGATCGACCGCGCCGCATCCGTCACCGCCACCGGGCAATTGCTCGACGGGCGCAAAGTCACCTTCCATGCCACCGGCCTCCTCGCACGGGCGTTGCAGCACGAGGTCGACCACCTCAACGGCATCCTCTTCGTGGACCGCATGAATTCCGCCGGCAAACTGAGCGTCGCCAACAAGCTCAAGCGCATGCAGCGCGAGGCGAAGTAACGCCGCGGCCGCGAATCGGAAGTTCAGAGAGCCATAAGATCGTTGGAAATCCCAAATTACAACTTTAATGAACGATCAGACTTCCAGGAATCCTTACAGCAATTGGCCAGCAGGCAGCCTTGCTCTCATTTCAAAACTTTGCATCGGACCGAATCGTAAGAAAATCCGATACATGAGCAGGGAAGAGCCACAGAATGATCAAGACAGTGGCTGGATTCTCTTTAGCGGAGAGGAACCCATGCCTCTCAAACCATCTGATTTTGTGCCCACGTCCTTGACCGTTTTCATTCGCGAAGATTCGAGCCTGGAAAAACCGCTTCGCGCACCGGTTGGTACGGAATGGACACGAAAACCTCCGGAAGATGTATGGCTGCGAATTATCGGTGATGATGTCGTTAACGACGAGGGCCGCGTCGTAGGTAGAGCAAAGTAATTGCCACTCGATCAGCGCGAGGCAAAGTAGCGGCGGCGTGATAACCGCAAAGAACGCAAAGAGCGTCGAAGCCGGGGGGATGGCAGAGGTTTCGGCCATCTCCCAATTTGAAAAACTCCGCGCGCGAACTGTTGTAGCGTGCGGTGTCCTCACCGCAGGAGGGGCGTGTCGTCCGCATATATCCCGGCCACGTCCACCGCCTCCGCTGGGGACAGCGGACCCTACAACTCCCGCCGCGGGGTTTTCCCAAATTAGGTCAAAGCCGAGGTTTTGTTTATGCTTTTTCTTTGCGCTCTTTGCGACCTTTGCGGTTTATAATCACCGCTCATGATTTCCATTCGCCAGGCAAACGCCGCGGATGCTACCTGCATCGTCGACATCCTGCGCGAAGCAGCGCTCTGGCTGGAAGGGCAGGGGATTCCGATGTGGGCCGAGGGCGAGATCATGCCGCAACGCATCATCGACGATGTATCGCGCAGCGTCGAAGGGGGGACGTTTTACCTAGCGGAACTCGACGGCGAAAGCGCCGGCGTATTCAGGCTTCAACTCGAGGACGAACGGTTCTGGCCCGATGTTCCCGCCGGCGAATCGGTATTCGTGCACCGGCTGGCCGTGCGGCGGAAGTTTGCCGGGCGCGGAATTTCCACGGCGATACTGGACTGGGTCGCGCAACGGGGCAGGGAGATGGGCAGAAAATACCTCCGACTGGATTGCGAAGCTTCGCGCCCGCGCCTTCGGGCGATTTATGAGCGCTTCGGCTTCCGCCATCACAGCGACCGGCAGGTCGGGCCGTATTACGTGGCGCGGTATGAATATCCGTTGAGTCCGGGAGCGTGAATGCGCCAGCCATAGCGAATCCGATTTTTCTTATTATTACCCACCCTCGGGGTTTGGTAATAATAAGAAAAACGCCTCCAATCTGAAAACACAGGCGGGAGGCTGTAAACGAAAACCAAGCAAGGGATTTTCCAAAGCTGGGAAAGGAAAAATTCCGGAGAGGGTATGTACAGCTAATGCTTTGGGTATTTAAAGCATTCTGAGCGCAGCCTTTTTTCTTATTATTACCAAACCCTGGGGGAATGAGATAATAAGAAAAAAGCTGTCAGCGATTCCGCCGACTGTCAGTGAATTGCCCCTCTCAATCCTGCGGTTACTCATCTCCTTTGGGGATTCCCTTTTCCGCCCGTTGGGCGGCGTTGAATTGGGAGCAACCCTAGACTGACCCCGCATTCAGCATCTGTTTTTTCCGGTTGAGTTGAAAACCAACACAGCCATTACCCAGCCAAAACAGCCGGAAAAAGCTAACATTGTATTTTCATCAGCAGGTCTCATTAATAGCTGTATCGCAGCTAATGAAAAACCTAAGAAT
>DASZPK010000187.1:0-2997 GCA_035550335.1 Chthoniobacteraceae bacterium
CGGTTTTTCCAATGGAGTATTCCACGCGTTAATGTTCCACGGGCTATTCGGGTCCGTATGGTTAATCAATAATTTGTAAACCATCTCAAAGCCGGGGTCCTTTTCTCCACCGACTACACGCCCTTCCAAGCGATCGGCGCCCATTTCCTCCCATGATTTGTAGGCGCGCTGCAAGCGCACTGCGACCGGCATGATCCGCTCCCACGCTTCCGCTTCGGTGAAATATCCCGCGGCATAGCCCGCCCGCACCCTCGAGATGTAGCGAACGAGGTCGTAAGCGAGGAATTTCGACGGCTCCGTCGCGGGTTTGTCGGGAAGCGCGGGTGGAGTCCAGCCTGCCAACTCTCGCAATTTCCCACGATCGCCCTCCTCGGAGAGCCACTTCAGTTCCTTCTCCAAATCCTCGCGACTCTTGATATTCCAAGCTTGCGCCATGATGTTGTCCTTCCAATAGCTTTGTCTCCAGGCCGATGCTATCAGGAGTATAACCGAGCAACTGGCTGCTCTCATTGTTATATTGAGCATATTGGGCATCGGCGGCCAGCGCCCAAGCATGCGCGGGATCTTTGTCCGTTGTGGGATCGGGTTTTTGCAAAAAGACCGGCTTTTCCTTCGCGCCGTGTTTCTTCAAAACCGCGATGGCCTTCATCGACCCACCCCGCTCCGCTACCATCAGAGCTGTCTCCCCGTCTTTGTTCTCCATGTCCACATCCGCGCCCCGCTTGATGAGGAGTTCCATGACATCCGTGATGTCATTCGACCATTTTGGCATTGTTGCATTCATGAGGGGTGTGTGTCCCTAGCGGTTCAGTAAATTTAGATTTGCCTTTGCATCGAGGAAGGCCTTGAGATCAGGCGTCTCGTAAAAGCGGAGCGCAGCCAGCGAGGTCTGCCCTTTTTTGTCCGTGATATTCGGGTTTGCGCCCGAGGCGAGAAGCAGTTGGATGGTGTCGGGCCCATCGGCGTCGGTCCCCTCGACGTAGTTAATCGACGCCCAAAAAAGCGGAGTGCGGCCAAGTTCGTCCTGAAAGTCGATTTTTGCACCGCGCTTGAGCAGGAGTTTCACCACTTTAGTCTGTCCTTCCGCCGCCGCGAACATTACCTTATCCACATCACCCTTGCCAGCCCCCTCCACCAAGCTGTCGCCCTCAACTTCCTTCACCAAGTTGCCACTATCCGCGCTGACAACCAGTGGGAGCAAGCAAGCGAGAAGAGACAGGAGGAATGTCTTCATTTGCAAAGAAAGAGATAGGAACTTTCGGTATCGCAAAGGGTTTCTTCGGATGCCCGAAAATACCTTTGCGCGCGCACCCTTGTAAAGAAACAATGGGTTTTTCCAGTAACAGTGAGCCAGCTTCGTTTCCCGTTTCCACGCCCTGTAAGGGAAACGGGAAACGAAGGCCGTTTTACCTGTAAACCATGGAAGCGAAGCGGCCGCTTTCGGCCCCGTTTTCGTTTCCATCGTTTTCCCCGGAAGTTGGGCGCTTGAAAAGAGAACGTCCAAAGGCGACACTCACGCGCCCGATATGAAGCACGTGAAACCTTCCTTGATCGTTTACATCGTCGCGAACCTGGCGGGACTTTTTATTTTCGTGATGTTGGTCTTTGCCATCTACGATAACGCGAAAATGGAAGAGCGCGATTATTACGATTTTGGCGACAGCCTGAATTTTTTGGTCACGGCTGTCCCCGTCTTTTTGCTCTGCTCGCTGCTCAATGCAGGGTGGCTAATCAAGGCGGTTGTCCAGGCCGTCCGGCATCGCCCATGGCGTGGTGACGCGATCGCGTGCGCGTGTTCTGTTACCACATGGGCAGGCACGATGTTGCTGCTGAAAGCCACTCATTGACTCTCCAGCGCGCGGGCTTGTAGGTTCGCCCTCATGAACATCGTTTTGCCCGAGGGAGATTTTGAAGGTTACATTTTCGATTGCGACGGCACATTGGCCGATACCATGCCGCTGCATTACCAGGCGTGGACAGCGGCGCTCGGCGAGCACGCGCATATTTTGCCGGAGGCGCTCTTCTACCAATTCGCCGGCATCCCCACGGAGAAGATCGTGACGAACCTCAACGAACGCCACGGCCTCTCGCTCGACCCGAAGAAAGTCGCGGAGGTGAAGGAAGACCTCTACGTCAAGACCATCCCGCAAATCCTCCCCATCGAGCCGGTGGTGGCGCTGGTGCACCGCTACCACGGCACGCTGCCGATGGCGGTGGCCTCGGGCGGCTACCGCGCGATTGTGATACAAACGCTGGATGCGCTAGGCGTCCGCGACAAGTTCGACGCCATCGTGGGCGCGGAAGATTACACGCACGGCAAGCCCGCGCCCGACCCGTTCCTCGTGGCGGCGCAGCGGCTCGGCGTGCCGCCGGAAAAATGCCTCGTCTTCGAGGATGCGCAGACGGGAATTGAATCGGCGAAGGCGGCGGGGATGCAGTATGTCTTCGTGCCCCAGCCGCAGCGCAACGGATGACCACGCGCCAGCCAAAAACCCGGATCACTCGCCGAGATAGGTGACCTTCAGCGAATCGATGCCCAGGTCCCCCGAGGCAAAATAGAACGTGCGCACCTCGAACGACCAACGGTCATTATCCGAAACGCTCACCTCGCGCGTGAATTCGTGCGGGGCGGTATCCACGAAGGGGACCTGCGCCGAGAACATCGACAGGGCGCGCGAGCCATTCCAAAGCACCGCGTCAAAGATGGCCATCCTGCCCGGCGCAGGCGCCGCCCGCCACGAATACGTTATCTCCACCCGGTAGCGCCCGGGCGCGAGGTGGAGGTACGGCCCGAAGGTGATGGCCCCCTGCGCATCCCGCCCGGCCCGCGCCACGATCGATTCGCCCTCGATCCTGCCCGTCTGCGATGGAAGCAGGCGGGCCCTGGCTTGGAATTCATTGGCCGGGGAGCCATTGGAAAGTTCCCCGAATACCGGGCTGTAGGAAATGCTCCTTTCCTCACGGTAAATCCAGATGTCGTGGCCGGGCATGGCGGAA
>DASZPK010000188.1:0-8102 GCA_035550335.1 Chthoniobacteraceae bacterium
TGCCAGCCGGGCTGGTGACGGCGTTCAATTCGTTCGGGCTGGAATATGCGCGGCGGCGCGTGCGTGCGCGCAATCCCACCGAATCGACGGAGGTGTATCTCTGGGGCGGAAAGCGTTTTTGCGAACTCATCATCCGCGCGGGCCTCGGCTCCGCGGGCGGCGTGTATGCGTTCAATAGCGCGGGGTTGGAATTGCTGAAGCACGCCCGGGGCCTCGGGTTGAAAACGGTGATGGAGCAAACCATCGCGCCGACACAGGTCGAGCTGCGCATCCTCTCCCGGGAGACCGCCGCGCATCCCGACTGGGAACCCACCGCGGGCAGCAACGACCTGGCGGGCGAGCTCGCCGCCCGTGAAAGCGAGGAATGGAAAAACGCGGATGTCATCCTGTGCGGGTCTGAATTTGTAAAACAAGGCATCGCCGAATGCGGCGGTCCGCTCGATAGGTGCAAGGTGGTGCCTTACGGCGTTGCGGGCGAAGCGCCTGCGGCCCGGCAATCGGCAGCCGGTGGCCCATTGCGCGTGCTCGCCGTGGGAGCCGTGGGTTTGCGCAAGGGCGCGCCTTATATTTTCGAAGCAGCCCGGGCGCTCGGCGGCAAGGCAAAGTTCCGCATGGCTGGAAACGTCGCCCTCACCGGCGGGGCGCGCGCAAAGCTCTCCGCGCACGCGGAACTGCTCGGCGCCGTCCAGCGTTCGGAAATTTCAAAATTATACGCGGAGGCGGATGTGTTCCTGCTCCCATCGCTGTGCGAAGGCTCCGCGACCGCGACTTATGAGGCGCTCGCCGCCGGGCTGCCCGTGATCACCACTCCCAATGCCGGCTCGGTGGTGCGCGACGGGGTGGACGGTTTCATCGTGCCCGTTTCGAACGCGGAAGCCATCGCGGAAAAACTCGGGCTCCTCGCTTCGGATCGCACGTTGTTAAACAAAATGTCCGCAAACGCGCGGGAGCGTTCGTTGGAATTCACCCTGCAGGCGTATTCGCGCAGGCTATTGGAGGCCGTGGGCGAATGAATACCGGGGACCGCAAACCATCTCTGCGCTTGATCCCGACGCCCATTCGGACAAGCTGACACATACTGCCATGCCCCGTTCCCGCCCCACACGTCCACAGCTTGTGGCACAACCCGCCACCGAAAGCGGGCAGAATTTCGCCCCAAGGGCGCATCCGGTGGGAAGCCTTCTTTTCCTGGCAGGCGCCGGGTTCACGGCGTTGACCCTGCACGGGGGCACTCCTTCGGGACTCGCGCATTATGCGTCGATTGGCATCGGGCTGAGCCTGCTGGCGAGCATGTATATGGATTCACGCGCGGGCCTGCTGAACCTGGTGCGGCCCGACCTGATGGCGATCTTCGCGCTCTATTTTTTAACATTGTTTGAATTCCTCTTTCCACAGGTCGCCTTCGACCAGGAGGCCGGCCTCGCCGACACCAGGGAAGCGATTATCGCTTGTATCGTCGGGTTTTCAGGAATGGTGATCGGGCGCCATCTCCCCAATGTCCGCAAGCACCCGCTGAAGAAGATTTTCCTCACACCCACCCCGCCCGGGCTGGTGATTTTTATTTTCGTTGCTTGCGTGATTCTCGGCTCGTTGAACATGCTGATCGCGGTCGATTTCAGCGTGCCGCAGCTCTTTCATTATTTCGTCGCGCCTCGTTTCAGCCAGCCTTGGTCACGCGAGCGTCTCGGGGACTGGAAAGCCCTGCTCCACGAACTGGAATTGATCCTCCAACTCGTGCCACCCATCGCCGGGGTGATTTTCGGCAGACGGAAAAAATTCAATGGCGCGCAGCTTTTCATCACCGCGTGCGGGCTGTTTTATGTGCTGTTTTTCGGGTTTTCCGGAGGCACACGCAATGTCTTCGCGACCTATCTCGTGACCTTTCTCATCGGCTACGCCTTTGCGATGCCGCGCGGCCGGACCAAGGAATTGATCGTTGTCTCGGCGGCGTGCGCGGTGCTGCTGGTGGTTTCATCCGTGCTCATGCTGCAGTTCCGCGACGAGGGATTGGCGACCTACGCAAACGGCGGATACCGCTACAATGTCGAGCACGCATCGGAGGAATCGCTTTTCATCGACTACAATCTCTATGCGATTTCGCGCATTGTGGGCTACATCCATGGGGGGAATCACTACCTTGGCTGGGAAATCCCCTACCAGGCGCTCATCCGCGTGGTGCCGCGGGCGCTCTGGCACGGCAAGCCGGAAGCCCTGAGCATCAGCGTTGAGGACATTATGAACGTCTCCAACCTGACGATTGCAACGAGCTTTGTCGGCGAGGCGTATTTAAGCTGGGGATTGATCGGCGTGCTGATCGCGGGACTCTTTTTCGGCACGGTCACGGGCTGGTGGAGCCACCTCGCATCGGCCCGCAATTCGGAGCTTGGGATTTTAATTTACGCCTCGGGATTTCTGGCTGCGGTTATTTCCATGCGTAGCGTGCTTGTTTTCACGACGGCTGTGCTCCCCACGCTGGCCGCAATCGGCGGCGGCTGGGTGCTGGTAAAATTGATCGCGGCCGTCAAAGCCAAGCCACGGCCTGTGCCACGCCGCCAGTTGCAACGAGGACCAGTGCCACGTGGCCCGCTGCCGCCACGCCAGAAACCGTAACAGCGGTTATTGAAAAATGGCCCCCATTCGCATTGCATTCGTCAGTGTCGTGCCGTCGCCTTACCAGCGCGTTTTGTTCCGCGCGCTGGCGAAACGCCCGGAGATTTCGCTGGAAGTTTTTTACCTCGAGGCTGCGGCACCGGATTCGCCATGGCCGGAAAAACCGCTCGAAGCCCACGAACACATCCTGCCGGGATTCTGGATTCCAGCGGGAAACGTGCGCCTGCACGTAAACTGGCGCCTTCCGGATTTCGCCCAATACGATATCGTGGTGATGAACACCCTCATTTCATTCACCGCGCAATGGCTGATGCGCTTCCGCTTGAAAAACAAGCCATGGTTTTTTTGGGGCGAACGACTGCGCCCCCGCCAGCCGGGCTGGCGCCAGGCCGTGCGCGATTTCATCAACGCCCCGCTCCAGCGGGCGACGGGCATCGCGGCAATCGGCAGCGGCGCGGAGACGGATTATGCGGAGCGGTTTCCGGGGACACCGCGATTTTCCATTCCCTATTATTGCGACCTGCAACCGTTTTTTGACGAGGCGCGGCCGCCGCGCAACCCGGGCGGCACGGTCTTTTTATTTTGCGGGCAGATGATCGAGCGCAAGGGTGTGGACTTGCTCATCGCTGCATTCGCGCAAATCGCCGCGGCGGACGCCAACGCGAAACTCCTGCTGGTCGGGCGCGAGGCGGACCTGCCTCGGTTTTTAAACGAAGCCCCGCCCGAAGTGCGAGCCCACATTACGTATGCGGGCTTCCAGCCCCCGGAGGCGCTGCCGCGTTATTTCGCACAAGCGGATGTTTTCGTGCTGCCGAGCCGCTACGAAGGATGGGGCGTGGTCGTAAACCAGGCGCTCGGCGCGGGGCTGCCTGTCATTTGCTCGGATGCGGTGGGAGCCGGGTTCGATCTCGTCGAGGAGGGCGTCAACGGCCTGAAATTTGAAAATGGAAATGCCGATGCGCTTGCGAATAAAATGCGGCGGTTCGTGACAGAACCCGGATTATCTGCAAAGCTGGGCGATGCGTCCAAGGTGAAATCGCGCAACTGGCTCCCGGAAACGGGAGCGGAAAAATGGATCAAACTATTTCAAAAAACACAAATCCACTGAGAATCCTGCTGGTAAGCAGCAGTTCCGGGTCCCGCGGCGGCGGGGAACTTTATCTTTTGTATCTGGCGCGCGCTCTCGCGCAGCGGGGCCACAAGGTCACGCTCTGGGCGTCGGACCACCCGCGGATGGACGAGCTCTCGAACAGTTTTTCGTGTTTCGGCGACGTCATCCGCGCCCCCTACCAGAACACGTACGACCACCCGACGCGCTCGCTGGCCACCCGATTCAATTTCAATACTTCAGGCAACATCGCCTCCGAGTGGCACAGCCTTCGGCCGGAGATCATCCACATCAACAAGCAAAACCTCGAGGACGGTCTCGACTTGCTGCGCGCCGCCACGCAGAGCGGCATCCCCTCCCTTTGCACCATCCACCTCACGCAATCAGCGAAATACCTCGGGGCGAAATTCGCGACCTTGCGCGATTTTGTCTCGCGCAAGGCGCTCAAGCTCTACCATGGCCCGCTGGTCACCGTGCTCGACAGCCGCAAGAAGGACCTCGCGCGATTCATCGGCGAGGATGACCGCATTTCCGTGGTGCCCAATGGCGTCCCGCTTTTTGACCTCGCGAAACTGCGCAGCGTGCGACGCATCAAGCGCACCGAGCTCCAGCTCGAAACAAACGATTTCCTGTTCCTGGCGCTCGGCCGCATGGTGGCGCAAAAACGCCCCATGCTCTTCCTCGAACTCGCTGAAAAAATTCACGCGAAAATCCCGCAGGCCCGTTTTCTTTGGGTGGGCGATGGCAATCTCAGCAACGACTGGGACCAGTGGGTTTCGCAGCGCAATCTGGGGAACATCATCCGCCGCATCTCCTGGCAGCCGGATGTGCAGCCGTTCCTCTGCGCCGCCGATTCATTCCTGCACGTCGCCGAATATGAGGGTCTCCCCCTGGCGCTGCTCGAGGCAATGTCCGCCGGGCTGCCCTGCGCGGTGAAGTCGAATCTGCTCGCCGAAATGCCGTTCCTGAACCCGTCCAACTCCATTTCCGTGGGCGACGACGATTCCTGGATCACTCCCCTCGCCGACCACGAGCTGCTCGCAAAAATCGGCGAAGCCGGACGCAAGATCGTCGAGGAGCAATTCACCCACCGCCGCATGGCGGAATTGTACGAGCCGCTTTACCTGAAGCTGCTCGCGGAGAGCCCGAAGCAGGTTTAAACAGCGTAATACTTCGGATACCGGTAATATGATGATATGAGTAAAACGGTCTTCCGATGCCTTATTTTCCACACTGTATCTTGTTGAAAGTTTGGCCGGTTTGGGCACACTTGGGCACACCTCCCAAAAATGGCCTCCGTTTACATCCGCGAAAAATCCCGCTTTTACTGGCTCAAGTTCCGAGATCCCGCCACGTTCAAAATCACGCGCCGGGCCACGTCCATCGATCACACGCTTCCCGGCGCGGCGCGCAAATCCCGCGCCCTCGCCGCCGAATACACGCGCAAGGAAATGTCCGCTCCGGGCCGTCACCACGCCCACGAGAATTTCGAGCATTGGGCCGAAGCCTACCTGCGCTCCCGGTGCAAGAACCCGCACACACTCGTTAACACCCTCAAGGGTCTCCGGGACGCCTTCGCTTTTTTCCGGGAGCACGGGGTTGCTTCCCCGCGCCAGTTGACCTTTGAAGTCGCCGCTGGCTACATGGCGTGGCGGCTCAGCGGAAAGGACCTCCCCGCCATCAGCCACAACACCGCGCGCGTCCGCTTCATGGTCATCCGCGTGTTGATGCGCCACGCGAAGCTGCTGGGATACTGCGAAGTCAACTGCACCCGCGACATCGAGATTCCCGGCCTGCCGCCCAAGGAAAAACAGGAAATCACCGCCGAAGACCAGGCGATCATCGAGAGCGTTCTCCAGAAGAAACGCCAGTGGATGCGCGAGCAATGGCTGGTGCTCATGCGCCAGGGTTGTCGCGTGGCGGAAACCATCGTCCCCATGAACCGCATCGACGAACGCGCCATGATCATCACCCTCAAATTGAAGGGCGGAAAACTCCACACCGCGGCGCTTCACCCCGACCTGTTGCCGCTTGTCAAACTCGCCCGCAAGGAAAACCGCCCCACGCTCATCGTTGGGCCGCCCAACTGGTCGCCGATCTGGTGCCAGTTTTTTCAAAGCCTCGACATGCGCTACTCCATCCACTGCACGAGGGTGACCGTGATTACACGCCTCCTGCGCGAAGGTCATTCGCCGGCGCTGGTCTGTGCATTCATTGGTCATAGCGAGGAAGTCAACGTGATTTATCGCCGGTTAAAGCCGCCCGATTCGCGGTCGCTACTGGCAACTTTGGCAGGCGCTCCCACTCCTTCGAGAGGTAATGCGAAGCGACAAACTCGGGGCAAGCGCGCAGCCAGGCCAGCGCATGCGCGAGCGTAGTGCGGCCCGGATACGGGAACTTGTATCCCGCCCGCCGCATCGCGGTCACATAGGCCGGGGCACGCCCGAGGCGCTCCGCCAGCCGCGCGCCGTTCAAGAGCGTGCTGGTCTTCGAAAATGGGACTGTTTGTTTGTCGTTCATTTTTTCAACATCTCGATCACCGGTTCGATCTGCGCCCGCGTGATCATGTTCACCGTGAACCGCACCACCTTCCACCCGAGCAACGCCGCCGCGTTGTATTTCTCCGCATCGCTGTTGAAGCGGCCGCCCCTGGTATGCGAACCACCCGTCCAAATCCCGCCTTCGAGCTCGATCGCTAGCCGCTTCTCCGGAACCGCAAAATCAAACCGCCATTTGCGTCCCGCACAAAAGCGATGCTCCGCCTCGAGGCGCGGACCGCCCGACGCTCTCCACATCAGGAGAAAATCGTTCGTCAGCTTTTCCGTCTTCGCCTTGCGGCGTGCGGCGGTTAAAATTTCAAGCGCAGTTCGGGCAGGCATGGGCATTGGCTTCGCTCGTTCTTAAAATCCGGCTCATCCCGTGGTAATCCCGCACGTCCCCATTCCTCCGCTTCAGCGCCTCGCGCGCCACGGCGCGCAACTGCCGCGCCTCGCGTAGCGTGAGGTAATGGTCGCCAGCCGGCTTCCACGTACCTCGTTTCCCCGTCTTCCCCGAATGTTGGGCGGCGGACATGGCGGAGGGTTTTAACCGCGCAAAATGCTCTCGCGGCGGGGCGTTGTTTGGTGATTTTTCATTGGTGATTTTTTGGGGTTTGGGGTTGTTAATTTAAAATCTCTTTTCCGTCTTGAAATCGGGGTATTTGGTGACCACGGTTTTCATGCAGCCCATGTTCAACCGGCCCGGTTCGCAGCTTGGCTCGCCGATCGCAATAGCAACTGGGGCAAAGCAAATCGATTTCGGTCAATGTGCGACCGTCGTAAATCGGATGCACTGGAGTGCCGCAGTCGATACAAAAATGCTCCCGTTCGCTCATGCGCAGACCCTCCCGATTACGATGCGCCCCGCGTTCTCGCTCATCGCGCCAGGCAACACCGGCTGCTCCGTGATGCCCGTCACGCGCGCATCCGGCTCCCCGGCCTCCTCGCACGCACGCAGCACCATCCCGAATGCCGTGGGAAAATCCGGTGCCTCCACCTCGCCGGCGAACACCACGACCGTGTGCATCCGCG
This sequence comes from Chthoniobacteraceae bacterium, assembly GCA_035550335.1. GTDB lineage: Bacteria > Verrucomicrobiota > Verrucomicrobiia > Chthoniobacterales > Chthoniobacteraceae > DASZPK01. The sequence continues at coordinate 7,288 of DASZPK010000188.1, forward strand.
CTGGAGCATCCTTCACTGCTGTCGCGAAATAGGTCCTCATGCCGCTTTTTGCTCCTTGGTTGGCCGTGCAGCCTTTTTCACGTGCCGGATGATCACCGGTTCGATGTCACTCCCCACATACTGCCGCAGGGTTTTGCCCAGCTCGAAAGCGCGGGTCTTCACGAGGGTGTGCGTCTCCTTCGAGATTTCAATGAGAACGCGGGGTGAATCGGACATGCGTGCAATAATGTATAATATCGTGCATATCGTCAACAATTTAATTTTACAAATTTACGATTTGTTTCACGGCGGTAGTCTCTCCATGTGAGATCGAAGGGAAAAACGCCAGCAGACACGAAGGGAAAATCGTTCCCGCTCCGGATGAGCGATGATGTGGACAACCGTTTGGGAAAGGCAGCGTTCAAACTCGACCTCACAAAGCAGGACCTCGCCCGCCACGCCATCCGCGCTCTCGTCGAAGCCGTGGAAAAGGCCGATTACAAAATCGTCTGGCCTCCCGACGTAAGGTTCGCCGCGCCTGTCACGTCCGAGAAAGAATCCGTGCGCGAGATCGTGGTGGAAGTCGCACGGGAGGAATTCGGTCTTCTGGCAGCCGAAAAGCCCCCGCGCTACAGGGTCAATAAAAAATCCGGTTGACCGGCAAAATCCCGCTTTGTAACCTCGCAATATGGAATCCCGTGTGGATTTTTTCCCCGAAGAGCCTGCGCAGAACCACGCGGCTGGCCACCTGAACATCGGGGGATACAAACTCGGAGGCTGCTCCAGCGCCCTGCACAACGTGGAGGAATTCTCCGCAGCCGATTACGGCCGCCTTC
>DASZPK010000189.1:0-7954 GCA_035550335.1 Chthoniobacteraceae bacterium
TGGCGCGGCATCTCCTGCTCCAGTCGATGATGTGAAGCAATCGGCGCTGCTAAAAAAATACTGTGAGCAGTTGCGGGACAGCGCCATGAACGTGTGGGTGATGCCGGTTGCAGCAAAGCCAGGTTTGAAGGTCGTTCTCAAACTTCATATTGAAAAAAGCGGGCACATTTCGGATATCAAGGTGGCGCAACCGTCCGGAGATGCGGATTTTGATTCATCCGCGGTGGCCGCCGCGAAAAAGCTAAAACTCAGCCCGCTCCCAGCCATCGCAGGTGACTCTTACGATGTCCCGATAGAATTTGATACCGTACAATAATAAACAAGCTCATCCCATGAAACGAACCATCCTCTCACTCGTCGTTTTCGTTTTCTGCATCCACACCGTAATCGCCGCGGAAGCCCCGCCGATCTCCATCAGCAAAAACAACACCATCGCGCTTTCCCTCTCGCCCATTGGCGGCGCGGATGGCCCGGCCATCACGAAAACGCTCAACGCCGACCTCGCTGCTTCCGGTTATTTCAGCAGCTCCTCCGCGGCAGGCGCGAGCTTCATCGTGAGCGGCGCTTCCTCCGGCGACAGCCTCCAGGGCAAGGTCGTGGACCACGAGGGGAAGACCGTCATCATGAACACCTACACCGGCAGCCCCGTCGCGCGCGCGCACGCGTTTGCCGACGACATCATCAAGACCATCACCGGCAACGCCGGGTTCGCCAGCGGCAAGATCGCCTTCGTCGCCACCAAGACCGGGCACAAGGAAATCTACATCGCCGACTGGAACGGCACGAACGTGCAGCGTTTAACAAACGATAACAGCATCGACGTTCACCCGAGCCTCAGCCCCGATGGCCGCAGGCTTGCCTACACCGGTTACGCGAGCGGCTACGCCGATATTTACGAAATCGACCTCGCCTCCGGCGCACGCAATCGCATCGCCAAATACCCCGGCACCAACTCCGGCGCGGCCTACGCGCCCGACAGCCGCCGCATCGCCTGCACGCTCAGCAAGGACGGCAACCCCGAGCTTTACGTCCTCTCCGGCGGCGCGCACCGGCTCACGCACACGCCCGGCGTCGAGTCCTCGCCCACCTGGTCGCCCGATGGCAACGAAATCATCTACTCCTACGACGAGCACGGCGGCCCGCAGCTCTACCGCATTTCCGCGAACGGCGGCAGCGGGCAGTTGATCCAGACCGGGCACGGCTATTGCACCGAGCCGAACTGGTCGCCCGATGGCGCTAAGGTCGCGTTCAACATCCGCGAGGGCGGCGCCTTCGAGGTCGCGGTCCTCGACCTCCAGGGCGGCGGCGTCAAAGTCGTCGGCACCGGCGAGAATCCCGCGTGGGGGCCCGATTCCCGCCATCTCATCTACACCGAGGATGGCGCGCTGATCCTCCTCGACACCCAGACCGGCAAAAAAACCAAGGTCGTCGACGGCCTCGGCAAAATCACCGAGCCGAGCTGGTCGCGCTGAATTCATTTCGATTAAAAACCCCAACGACGCCGTCCAACCCAAAACTCCAACCTCCTCATCTATGAAAACCATCCGCCTGTTTAACACCCTCCTCGCCGCGGCCCTCATCGTCTCCCTCGGCGCCTGCAAGAGCACCGGCAAAAAGGACAACGGCTCCGCCGGAATCGCTGGCGAGGGCGATTACGTCAACGGCACCCCGCTGCCCGACCGCCCCGACAACGGTGTCTCCTTCACGAGCCCCAACGTCGACCGCAACCAGTTCCCGCCCGTCCATTTCGCCTTCGATAGCTACACCATCAGCCCCGACGACCAGCCGACCCTCGACCAAGTCACCCAATTCCTGAAGGGCGGCCAGAATACCATCATCATCGGCGGCTTCACCGACGAGCGCGGCACGGCGGAATACAACCGCGGCCTCGGCGAACGCCGCGCGGAGGCGGTGCGCAATTACCTCGCGCAGCACGGGGCGGATGGCAACCGCATCCAGACCGTGAGTTTCGGCGCGGAAATGCCTGTCGATCCCGGCTCGGGCGAGGCCGCCTGGGCCAAGAACCGGCGCGCTGAATTTGGTGTGGTCAAATAGCCCGCCCGTGGGTATCGAATAGGGAATGTCGACTATTTCGCATTCCAAAGAGCCGTGTGTCTCAGTGGTAATGCCCGTGTACAACGAGGCGGCCACCGTCCAGAACGTGATCGAGGTCGTCCTGCGCCAGCCGTGCGTCCAGGAGCTCATCATCGTCGACGATTGCTCGCGCGACGGCTCGTGGGAAGTGCTCCAGAAAATCACCGCCGGCGACCCGCGCATCAGGATTTTCCACCACGATTACAACCAGGGCAAAGGCGCCGCCCTGCGCACCGGCATCAGCAAAGCGACCGCCAAATTCGTCCTCATCCAGGACGCCGACCTCGAGTATGACCCCGACGAATACGAAACCCTCATCGGCCCCATCCTGGCCGACAAAGCCGACGTCGTCTTCGGCTCCCGCTTCGCCGGCGGCGGCGCGCACCGCGTGCTCTATTACTGGCACTCCGTCGGCAACAAAGTCCTCACCACGCTCTCCAACATGGCCACGAACCTGAACCTCACGGACATGGAGACGTGTTACAAAGTTTTCCGCCGCGAGATCATCCAGAAAATCAAGATCGAGGAGAACCGTTTCGGCTTCGAGCCCGAGATCACCGCGAAGGTGTCGCACATGGACGTCCGCATCTACGAGGTGCCGATTTCGTACTACGGCCGCACGTACGCCGAGGGAAAGAAGATCAACTGGCGCGACGGCTTCAGCGCGCTACGGTGCATTTTCAGGTATAATTTCCAGCGGTAAGCATTAATTTCCAAGTGTTAAGAAGGCGGGATTCAGGCCTTGCATGGATCTACATCAGAGGCTTCGCCAGGATCGCGCCCTCGGGGATTGCCTCCGTTTTTTCAAATCCCCGCCCGGCGATGGGGACATCTTTCCCACAATTCGGGCAACGGAAAACATAAAATCTCAACGGCTCGAGGGCTTCCGTGTTCTCAATATAAACAGTGCCTTTCGCAAAGCATTTTGGATTACGGCAAATCACTTCCGCCCGCGCTGGCATATTCCCCTTAAACGCCGTTGTTGAATGTTTGGATGTATGCGCGCGAAAATTTTTCCTCAAACTCAAACAATCCAATCGCACCGGCAGGCCGATTCATACTTTAGGAGACGGATTGCTCTTTTGTTGTTATTGGGTGCTTTCCCCTCCGAAACGGGGGTAGTGGTTGTTGTATGGCACGGCCACTATCCTCCCTCCTCCAATTCAAAAGATGTAAATATGAAATGGACACGAGAAGACGTTCAGCTCCTCACGAAAAAAGTTTACGGAAACTTCATGGACGAGAGCCTGCTGGGCAAAGTGGAAGAAATGCACGTTCACTTGGAAAAGTGGGACAAGGCGTTTCTAGGCCCCAGAGCGAGGCACGAGTGGGCTGAGGTGGAGCGGCTCGCCAATGAAATCAATTCACACGTGGCAAAATCCGTTAGATATAAAGCTTGATCAGGATTTTGGGACGCGATCGCTGGTTAGAATATTAGACGGGGGTGTTAAACCCACTGGCGTTTAGTTAAGGCAAAACGCAGCAGCAAACCAGAGCGCCGGAGGCGCGGCATGTCTATGGAATAAATTCGAAAAGAAAATCAGCTCCGTTAGGAGCGGCATGTTTGGATGGCATCGTTTTTACATGTCGCTCCTGCCGGAGCTTGGTTCATTCACGCATCGGCGGCTATAAACATGCCGCGCCTCTGGCGCTGAAATTTGCAATCTCGCCTTAACTAAACGCCAATGGGTGTTAAACCGGTGTTAAACCCCGGACCATAAATAAACATGGCGATGGAAACTGCTGCGATCGCGCGACGCGCACTATCAAACTGTCATTGAATGCCCCCTTCTCTGATCACATCCCGAAGCGCGATCACCTCCAGCTCCGGCGGACACTCCGCCCAATTGTGCTCCCAGCACACAATGATATCGCATCCGTTCGGAGGATGCCCATGCACATGGAAATTGCTGCTCTTGAACTCAAACTCGATCGTCACATGCTGCCATTCCCCAGCCTGCCCTGAGCCTGTCGAATGGGTCGCCATCCTCCGCAGCGCCGGAGAATTTAAAGGGGTCAGTCTGAGGTTGCCCTGAATTGACGGACAGCAGGCAAGGGATCAAAACAGAAAGAGGATCCCATGAAAACGCAGATCAGCAAGCCTGCTCGCGGCGTTCTCGCCGTGAAGGTTCGCCCTCTCCCGCCTGGTGAATTCCGCTTTGTTTCCCTGCATGAGGGCGATCAATCTTTCCCTGAAATCCTGGCTTCCCCAATACCACCCTCGTTGCAGCGTGCTGTTGAGGGTCTGTCCAAACGGCTGCGCAGTGCCGCGGTCAACACCGCGGCCGGTTGGAGCCCGCCGTTCCAGGTCCACAATCATTTGTCTCCTGCCGCCAGCCGTGTCCCTTCTACCTGCCAGCTCAAATCCCGCCCGCGTTTCCAGCCATGGCGCTCGCTTGCGCGCCTCGAGCCCGTAACCCTGCGCAATGCTGCTCCACGGATAATCCAGCAAGCCCATGCCGCCAATGAACCGAATCCAGCGCGACATGACCTGCGGGCTCTTCAATTGGTGATTGGGATTTGGTCATTCGGCCATGCCGTGCGCCTATTTTTTGAAAAACTTATCGAAATCGGAATCGGCGCTGTGATCGCCGCCCGAGGACGAAGAGGCGGGAGCGGTTTTTCCATTCGGCTCCGGCTTGTGCCATTTGTTCAGCAACGCGATGAACGCATCCGGCCCCCCTTCCATGTAGCCCACCTGTGAGCCGAGCACTTTGCCATCGGCATCCACCAGCACGAATGTGGGGAAACCGCTCGCCTTGTATTTGGTTTTCAGGTCCTCGTTCTGCTTCTTCACCTCATCGGTCTGCTGCTTGTTATTCGGGAAATCGACCTCCACCAGCACGAGGTTTTTGGCGGCGTAATCCTTGAAAGCCGACTGGCTGAGCGTTTCCTTGTCCATTTTCATGCACCACTCGCACCAGTCCGAGCCGGTAAAATCGAGCAGGATGGCCTTGTTTTCCGCCTTGGCCTCCTCGGCTGCTTTTTTGAAATTGGTGAGCCACTTGGCTTCCTGGGGTTTCGCATCCTGAGCGAAGGAGGAAACGACGGAGCCGCAGACCAGGGCGAAAACGGCGGGAAGGATAAAACGCAGGGAGTTCGTTTTCATGGGGTTACCTCTAAACCTGCCATGGGTGAAATGCAATCCAATACGGAGGCTTTCATTGTCTGTCAATGTCACCTTTGGGCTTTCGCCGGGCTGGTCTTGTATGTCTGGCGAAGGCGATTAGAATCGTTTCTTACATTGTCGGCCGGGATGCAAGCCGTCGAGGCGGCGAAAGCCGATGGCCGCTGGAAAGCCGCCTACGATTCACCCCGCAACGCCCTCCCGCTGGAAGATTTCCTGAAGGAACTGGGCAAAAACAAAAAAGCAAAAGCCTTCTTTGAAACCCTCAACAAGGCGAATGTCTACGCGATCGTCTACCGTCTGCAGACCGCCAAAAAGCCGGAGACCCGGGAAAGGCGAATGAAATTGATCCTCGCCATGATGGCCGAAGGCAAAGCCTTTCATCCCATACGTCCTCTAGACTGAAAAGCCAGCACAGTCAGCGGCGAGCTCACATTACGCTGGGCAGGGACGCCCAAACCCTCAAGGGCGTCCCCGAAATCCAAAAGTCGCGATCGTCTGCTCCTACAATAGCCAATAGAGGCTCACCATCAGGGCCCCCACCACGAAAATGACCAAGGCCCCGTAAACCAATCCGCGTGAAGCTTCGCGCGGCATGGCATGATTGCGCAGGATCACCCGTTGCAAGTCCCGGTGATGTCTCCACATCCAGTAGAGGACGGCGATCAACCCGACCGTAAACACCGCATCGATGATTTTGAGAATCAGCATAATACGTTCACCCCCCTCTGATTCGAATCCACCCCAAATCCCGGCTGCAAAAACATACGCCTCCTGCCGCCATTTTCAAATTTTACAGAGAAAAACCGGGGCGCCGGATGTTTGGATTAAGCAATTGTGGCGTTTTTCACGATAAAAAGCGCATTTATCCAAAAGCCGAGTACGCATTTTGCTATTCCAAGGGGCAGGTGTAAATGCATATCGATCAATCGGATTTTCATGACCAGCTTGTGCGGGGTTTGACGCACAAGATGAACAACATCCTCAGCCTTTTCCACGGCTACCTGGGGCTGTTGATGGATGACAAGAAGCTCGACCCCTCCACTGTGGCCGGCCTCGCCCGCATCCGCGATGGCGCCAAAGCCGCCTCCGAGCTGATGGACCGCACCAAGGTCCTCGCCCGCCCCTCCTCCGTGGTCTGGCGCGAAGTGAACGTGGCCGACCTTTTCAAGCGCATGAAGCCCGATTTCGAGACCGCATGCGAGCGGGGCGTGGAGTTGCAGATCGACCTCCCCGAAAATCTGCCCGCCATCTGGACCGACACCGCCCGCCTCAAGACCGCCATCTTCGAGCTCGTGAGAAACGCCTGCGAAGCCAGTCCCCCCGGCGAAATCGTGAAAATCGAGGTCATCGCCGAATCGCAATCCTCCGCCACCCCCTCCGCCGCCGGCAAAGCCGCGCAACCGATCACCTGGATCTCGATCAACGTCACCGACAACGGCGGCGGCATCGCCCCCGAGCTCTCCGAAAAAATCTTCCACCCCTTTTTCTCCACCAAGCAAAAGCAAAACGCCACCGGCCTCGGCCTCACCGTCGCCCTCGGCCTCGTGCAGCAGCTAGGCGGCGGCCTCCGCTACCAAAGCAAGCCCGGCCAGACCACCTTCCGCCTCCTCCTCCCTTCGCGCACGAAACTGGTGTGAACCAGCGTGCTCCCCTATTCCGTAGAGAAGTTTGCCTCCCAAGCCCGGCCTCTCTCCAAGTCGAATTTCGACACCGCTGCGCTCCGCCCAGGCTGACATGTTTTGATTGTTGATAAGAAATTGGCGCGCTACTATTCTTTGTTTACGTGGTTAATAATACGCAACATGCCACCATTTTTCCCGGAGATGCAGAATGAGCGCTGAAGACGCCTGGCTTACCAGGGAGACGCTCCTGCAGCGCGTCCGCCGCCAATACGACCAGGTGGCTTGGGAGGAGTTCATGTTTTACTACCGTGGCTATGTGTATAACATCGCCTGCCGGATGGGGCTCAATCACCACGATGCGGAGGAGGTGGTGCAGACGGTGATGGTGCAGCTCTGGAAGAAACTGCCGGAGTTCGAATACGATTCGCGCAAGGGGAGGTTCCGGGGATGGCTCTGCACGGTGGCGGGGAACGAGGTGAAGATGCTGCTGCGCCGCAAGTCGCGCGATATCGAGCGGCTGTCGCCGGCGGAGAAGGAGGACCTGATCCAGCACCTGCACAAGGTGGAGACGCCGAGCGAGGAGCTGGCGGAGCAGGAATGGGTCCAGTACATCACGACGATGGCTTGGAGCCGGGTGCAGGAGGAATTTGGAGCGAATGAAAAAGCGGCGTTCGAGATGGTTTCCAAGGGAATCGGGGTGGATGAGGTCTCGAAGAAGCTGGGAATCACCACGAGCAGCGTGTATGTTTACAAAAAGCGCGTGACAGACCGGCTCAAGCAGGAGATTATTCGTTTAAACAACGATCTGGACTAGGCGTCAGCGCCAAAGCCCGGCTTCCTCCCTCTACGCTATGAAAAACCGCCTCACGCGTCTTCTCGCCATTTTTTTCGTTGCAACCTGCGCCGCGCCTGCGGCAGACCACCCGGAGCTGAAGCATTTCCCGCCGGCGAAGGAGGGGATGGAGCGGTTTGTGATCGTTCTGCCCGAGAAGCAGCGCGGCGAGGAGGATGCTTTCCGGGTCGAGATCGTGGCCGGGAAAACCATCATGACCGACGGCGCGAACGTCTACCATCTCGGCGCCGCAATCGAGAGCCGCGACCTCGAGGG
>DASZPK010000190.1:0-3160 GCA_035550335.1 Chthoniobacteraceae bacterium
TGAAACTTTCCGTAAGCCTCGTGGAGTCGATGAGTTCCACGCTTCCCGAAATGGATTTGTCCGACCGTTACAACGACGCGCTGCGGGAGATGATCGAAGCGAAGGTCGCCGGCAAGGAAGTGGTCGCCGGCGGCGTCGAGGAGGCGAAGCCGGTGGTCGATATCATGACCGCGCTCAAGCAAAGCATCGAGCGCACGAAGGCCGAGAAGAAGCCGATGGAAAAAGCCCGCGGCGAAAAGAAGACCGAGGAAGCGAAACCGGCGGCGCGCCAGAAAAAACAAGTTGCATAGCCGGCCCTCCGCCTGCACAAGGGTTCCATGGCAGAAATCCTCCGGTTTCCAGCCCAAGCGTCCAAGCTGGGATACAAACGGGTGCGTCGTCGCACCCGGGACACCGGACATCCGGACCAACTCGAATTATTTTCGCAGCCCACCGCGCGGATCATCCAATTCGCGCCTGCCGGCGGCACGTTCGACCAGGCCTTGACGCTTGACGAACGCGGCGAACCGGAAACGGCCGCCGACCTATACCGCAAGGCGATCGAGGAGGGACATTGCGTGGCCGATGCCTATTGCAACCTCGGTATCATCGAGTCGCAAAACAAGAACACCTCGAAGGCGTTCGATTGCTTCACGACATCGCTGAAACACGATCCGCGCCATGTCGAGTCGCACTACAATCTCGGGGACCTCTATTTCGAGCTGAACGATTTCCGCCTCGCACAAACGCATTTTGAAATGGCGGTCGAGATCGAACCGTCCTTTGCCAGCGCGCATTTCAACCTCGCGCTGGTGCGCGCAATCAACGGCGATTTCCCGGGCGCCGACGCCGCGCTGGCCGCCTGCCAGAAACTCGTGCCGGAAGCCGATGCCCGCCGCGCGGGCGAGCTGCTCGCGGACCTCCGCAGCTCGCTGGCCGCCGCTTCCCGGGCCACATCCAGCTAGCGCTGGATGCGCGCCGAGCCCCCCTTGGCAAACGCCTTCACCTGCTCCACTGTCGCCATCGTGGTGTCGCCGGGGAATGTGGTCAGCAGCGCGCCGTGCGCCCAGCCGAGGTTCACCGCATCCTGCGGTTCCTCGCCGGTAAGCAGGCCATGGAAGAAGCCGGAGGCATAGCCGTCGCCGCCGCCCACGCGGTCCACGACGTCGAGCTCGCACGTGGGCGAGACGTACGCTTTGCCGTCGATCCAAGCCACCGCACCCCAACTGTGGCGGTTGGTGGAATGGACTTCCCGGAGCGTCGTCGCCACAATCTTCACGTGGGGGTGCTTGGCGCGGACGTTTTCCATCATGCTGAAAAAGGCGCTCGGATCGAGCTTCGACTTTGACTCGACTTCCGGCCCAGGGATGCCGAGGCCGAGCTGCAGGTCCTCCTCGTTGCCGACGAGCACATCCACGTTCTTCACGATTTTGTCGAGCACGTTCACCGCGTGCTTGTTGCCACCGATGATGTTCCAAAGTTTCGCCCGGTAGTTGAGGTCGAACGAGGTTACGACGCCCGCGGCTTTCGCCGCCTGCATCGCCTCGATGATCACGCCGGACGTGGTGGGCGAGAGCGCCGCGAAAATGCCGCCGCTGTGGAACCAGCGGACGCCCTTGCTGAAAATCTCCTTCCAGTCGAAGTCGCGCGGCTGGAGCATGGCGGCCGCCTCGTTGCAACGGTTGTAAAACACCACCGGGGCGCGCACGCCCTGGCCGCGGTCGCTGTAGACGGTCGCCATGTTCGGCCCGTGCACGCCGTCGTGCTTGAAGTGCTTGTAAAACGGTGTCACACCCATCGCCCTCACGCGCTCGGCGATGAGGTCGCCGATGGGATAATCGACCATCGCGCTCACGAGGCCGGTTTTCATCCGGAAACAATCGGAGAGGTTGGCCGCGACGTTGAATTCGCCGCCGCTCACGTGGATGTCGCAGTGCGTCGCCTTGCGGAAGGGGATGATGCCGGGGTCGAGCCGGTGGACGAGCGCGCCGAGCGAAAGGAAATCGAGCGAGCCGGAGGAGGGGACGTTGATGCCGTATTTCATGGATAAGGGAATGGGGATTACGCTTCGTGCTGCTGGTGGTCGCCGACCCAGTCGTAGTGGAAGAATTTCCCGGACGGCTGGTCCACGCGCTCGTAGGTGTGCGCGCCGAAATAATCGCGCTGCGCCTGGAGCAGGTTCGCGGGGAGCGACGCCGAGCGGTAGCTGTCGAAATAGGAGAGCGAGGCGCTCATCGCCGGGATCGGGATGCCGGAGAGAGCGGCGCCGGAGACGATGGTGCGCCAATTGTGCTGGGTCTTTTCGACGATGTCCTTGAAATAGGGGTCGAGCAGGAGGTTTGGCAGCTCGTGGTTTTTGTCGAACGCCTCCTTGATGCGTTGCAGAAACCGGGCGCGGATGATGCAGCCGCCGCGCCAGATCATCGAGATTTCGCCGAGGTGCAATTTCCATCCTTGCTCCGAGGCGACGGCGCGCATGAGCGCGAATCCCTGCGCATAGGAACAAATCTTCGAGGCGTAGAGCGAATCGCGCACGGCCTCAATGAGCTTCGCCTTGTCGCCGGTGAAGGCGCTCGATTTCGGGCCGGTGAGTTGTTTGGAGGCGGCGACGCGCTCCTCCTTGATCGCCGAGATGCAGCGCGCGAACACCGCCTCAGACATCGTGGAAACCGGAATGCCGGCGTCCAGCGCGTTATTGATTGTCCATTTGCCGGTCCCTTTCTGCCCCGCGCGGTCGAGGATCACATCGACGATGGGTTTGCCCGTCACAGGGTCGTTCGTGCCGAGGATTTTGCTCGTGATTTCGATGAGGAACGAATCAAGGTCGCCTTGGTTCCACTGGGAGAAAGTATCGTGCAATTCCGAAGCGCTGAGGCCGAGGCCGTTTTTGAGGATGTTGTAGGCTTCGCAGATCAACTGCATGTCGCCGTACTCGATGCCGTTGTGTACCATCTTGACGAAATGCCCCGCGCCGTTTTCGCCGATGTAGGCGGTGCATGGCACGCCGCCTTGGACCGGTTTGCCGGGTGCTGCGCCTTCGAGCGGTTTGCCGGTGGTGGCATCGACTTTTGCGGCGATCGCCACCCAAACCGGCTCCAATTCCTTCCACGAAGTGATGTCGCCACCGGGCATGAGCGACGGGCCGAACCGCGCCCCTTCCTCACCGCCGGACACGCCCGAG
>DASZPK010000191.1:0-9927 GCA_035550335.1 Chthoniobacteraceae bacterium
CCTATTGTTTCGCCTCGGACGACGACCAGCCCTCCGATCACACGGAAATCTACATCAAGGGATACGCGCACCGGTTTGGCATCGAGGTCGAGGGCGTGCACCCGCGATTGGAAATCGAGCCCGCTGTCCTTGCGCGCGTGAAATCGCTGCTCGACAACCGTGGCATCCACCCCGGCACGGATTTCATCGTCATCCACCCCGGCCCCACGCTTCCGGTGAAGGAATGGCCTCGTGAATCATGGGCCGCCCTGGTGCGGGAATTGCGCGGGCGCGGTTTCGAAAACATTGTTCAACTCGGCGTGGGCAAAGTCATGCGCTTCGGCGAAACGCCGGCCCCCTCCATCCCAGGCGTCACGCCCATGGTGGACGATCTTTCGCTGGAGGAATCCATCGCGCTCATTTCCCTCGGCGTCCTTTTCGTCGGCATCGATTCCGGGTTGCTGCATGCCGCCGTCTCGCTCGGCGTTCCCTCAGCCGCCGTATGGGGCGCCACCTCCCCGCGCTTTCTGTATGCGCCCGCCGAATCCCGCTCCTTCATCGTTAGCAAAGTAGAATGCCAGGGCTGCCATCACCGCGTCCCGATGCTTCACTGGGACACCGGCTGCCCGTACGACATCCGCTGCATGAAAACCATCGGCGCGGACGATGTGTTTAACGTTTGTTTAAGTATTCTCGAACCTGTAAAAACATGAAAACACGACTCTTCAATAAAACCGGCGTCCACGTTTCCGAAATCGGCCTCGGCTGCTGGCAGCTCGGCGGCTCCGATTGGGGCGACGTGGATGAAAAACTCGCGCACGACATTCTCTCCGCCGCGGTCGATTCCGGCATCAATTTCCTCGACACCGCGGACGTCTACGGCGGCGGCCGCAGCGAACAGCTCATCGGCAATTTCCTCAAATCGCGCTCCGAAAAAATCTTCACCGCCACCAAGCTCGGGCGCAAAGGCATTTACCCCGACAACTACACGCGCGAGACCCTGAACGAGGCAACCGAGTCGTCGCTGAAAAACCTCGGCGTCGATGCGCTCGACCTCACGCAATTGCACTGCGTCCCGCTCGCGGAACTCCGCAAGGGTGACGTTTTCCAGTGGCTCCGCGAGCAAAAGCAGCAGGGCAAAATCAAGTCCTTCGGCGCAAGCGTCGAGACCATGGAGCAGGCGCTCGCCTGCCTCGATCACGAGGGCCTTTCCTCCCTGCAAATCATCTTCAACCTCTTCCGCCAGAACCCCGCCGACGTGCTTTTCAAAAAAGCCCTGGAGAAACAGGTCGCCATCATCGTCCGCCTCCCGCTCGCAAGCGGCCTCCTCAGCGGCAAGCTCACAAAGGACTCACGCTTCCCGCAAAACGACCACCGCAATTACAACCGCGACGGCCAGTATTTCAGCGTCGGCGAAACCTTCGGCGGCATCCCGTTTGAAAAAGGCGTCGAGCTTGCCGATGCCCTCAAGCCGCGCGTGCCCGGGGGCATGACCATGGCGCAAATGGCCCAGCGCTGGATCCTCGACCACGAGGCCGTGTCGGTCGTCATCACCGGCGCGAGCCGCGTTGCGCAGGTGACGGCGAACGCCTCCGTCTCCGCACTCCCGCCGCTCGACTCAAGGCTGCGCGGCACGCTTCGCGATTATTACGAAAACGAAGTAAAACAACACATCCGCAGCGATTACTAGGCGGGGACGCCGCTTTCGACCGATGCCCAACATCTACGAAACCGAACGCCTCCTCGCCGAGTACCTGCTTTTCCACTACGGCGGCGTAGGGGATGTTTTCACCGGGCCGTGGGAACCGCCGCAAGGCATGCGCGAAGCGCTCCATTTCCCGGAGCGCACCGTGAATGCTTGTTTCGATTTCGAAGCGCTCCCGCCCGGCGCCCACGCCCTAGATGTCGGCTGCGCCGTGGGCCGCGCGGCATTCGAGCTGGCGCGCCATTGCGGTTCCGTCACCGCCATCGATTTCTCGCGCCGCTTCATCGAAGCCGCGAACATCCTGAAACGCGACGGCGCGCTCCCCTTCGCTCGCATCGACGAAGGCGCGCGCACAATCCCCTGCACCGCCTGCGTGCCGCGCGACATCCCCCGTGACCGCGTCTCATTCGAGACTGGCGACGCAATGGATTTGCGCGCCGGCATCGGCCCGTTCGACGCCGTGCTCGCTGCGAATCTCCTCTGCCGCCTCCCCGACCCCGCGAAATTCCTCGCGCGTCTTCCCGCCCTCGTGAAACCCGGCGGCCAGCTCGTGATCACGACCCCCTGCACCTGGCTCGAGGAGTTCACGCCCCGCGCAAACTGGCTCTGCGGCGAATCCTCATCGACCCTCGACGGACTCCACCGCCATCTCGACCCGTATTTTAACATCGTAAAACAAACCGGGCTGCCCTTCGTCATCCGGGAACACGCCCGCAAGTTCCAATGGACCATGGCGCAGGCCACGCTCTGGAGGAGACGCCATGACTGATTGGGAGGAACGCTACCAGGCCGGCGACATGCCCTGGGAAAAGGGCGCGCCCAGCCCGCCCCTGCTCGAATACCTCGCATCCAACCCGCCGCTCGCCGGAAAAATCCTCGTTCCCGGCTGCGGTTACGGCCACGACATCCGCGCATTTTCCAACGCAAACAACGAACCCCTCGGCATCGACATCGCCCCATCTGCCATCCGCGGCGCACAATCCTATCCAAAAGTCGCCCGCGAAAATTACCAACTCGCGGATTTATTCAATCTCCCCGCGGAATTCACCGGGCGTTTCGATTGGGTCTGGGAGCACACCTGCTTCTGCGCCATCGACCCCGCCATGCGTCCCCGCTACGCGCAATCCGTCGCCGCCGCCCTCAAGCCCGGCGGCCGTCTGCTCGCCATCTTCTACCTCAACCCCGACAACGACGAGGACGGCCCGCCCCACCGCGTCTCGCTCGCCGAACTGGACTCTCTCTTCACCGATTATTTCTCTCTCGAGCGCGAATGGCTGCCGGCCAAAACCTTCCCCGGCCGCGAAGGACGCGAGTGGATGCGGCTGCTCGTGAAAAGGCGGGACCGGATTTGACCCTCCCGCCGCTCGCGGAATACACGCATCCGCCACGGGGCACACGATTTTGGAGGAAACCTATGAACAAAACACTCCTTTGGTCTGTACTGGCGCTGGCCTTGTTTGGAACGCTTTCCGCATTTGCGGGCGACGACATCTCGAATGCTTCAAAGGAACAAATCCCGATCAACCCGCCGCAAAAACCCTTGTTCCGCGCCGGCGCCAAGGAAGTCGATATACTCTCGGGAGCACTTTTCTCGATTTCGGGCAACCAGCCGAAACGACCTGCGCTCAACTACGCCTTCGAGGCCATCGATTTCGGACTGATGTTAAACGATGTTCACGGCAACGCCTTCCTCCGTGGCAACGACGAGTTGCTGCTGGAAGGCTTCGGGGGCGAGGTCTTCACCGGGCCGGGCCGCGGCCTCGGCGGCGGCTCGCTCATCCTGCGCCACAACTTCGTGCAGGACGGCAGCCGGTTCGTCCCATTCATCCAATTGGGCGGCGGCGGCCTCGACAACGACATCTACCGCGACCAGGTCCAGCGCCGCATCGGCGAGCGCTTTGAATTCACGCTCCACGGCGACCTCGGCGTCCGTTGGCTGGTCAACGACCGCTGGGGCATCACCGCCGAGGCGGAATACCGGCACATCTCCAACGCGGGCCTCTCCCACCGCAATGGCGGTCTCGATTCCCTCGGCGCGCTCCTCGGGGTGAACATCTTTTTTTAACCCGGCGCGCAATCCGGCTGCGGGGCCGGGATCACGGCCTCGCGCTCGTGAAAACGGCCGCCGGCAACTCCTTCAAGGCCTCCGCGACCGCAAGCACACCCCCGCCCGTGTCGAATTCTGCATTCGTGAATAGCTCGCGCACACGCGTGATGCCGTGCCCCTCCGGCAATTCGATTTTTGTATCGCGCCACGCGGCGCCAATCGGCGGGACGCCGACTTTTCTGCTCAACCTCGGCACGACCACCAGCGCCGCCTCTCCCTCCGCTCTCCGCAGGAACGCAACGCAGTTTTCCGCAAAAGCCCCGTTCGCCTGCAACGGCACAAATTCGCCCTTCGTGAATAATTCCGGGTGCGCGCCGCGGAAATGGAGCAGCGCCCGCGTCAGCAAAAGCTTGATGCGCCCATCCCGCCATTGTTTAAACAACGTCACAGCACCCTCATTTTCCAGCGATGCCAGCAATCCCTCCCGCAGCGCATAATCCACCGGCCGCCGGTTGTCCGGATCCACAAGGCTGAAATCCCACAGCTCGCATCCCTGGTAAAAATCCGGCACCCCCGGCAGCGTGCATTTCAGCACGAGCTGCGCGAGCGAATTCACCATCCCCGCCTCCGCCACCTGCGCCGCGAACGGCTCGAAATCCTTCAAAAACCTCGAACCCTCCTTCAATACCTCCGCCGTAAAATTCCTCACCGCCTCCTCCCAATCCTCGTTCGGCTGGATCCAGCTCGTGTTCACCTTCGCCTCCTTGAGCGCCTTGATCATGTAATCCTGGATGCGCCGCGTGTATGCCGCGCGCGATTCCGGCCTGAGCGACTCAAACGGCTCCAGCGGCCATGTCCCCAGCAGCGTCTGGTAAAGCAGATACTCCTCGTTCGCGGCGGGCGCCCATTCCCCCTCGATCTCCCGTTTGAGCCGCCGGTTCCGCACCTGCCAGCGCCGCACCGATTTTCTCCATTGCGACGGGAATTCCGAAATCGCCGCGAGCCGCGCCCGCGTGTCCTCGCCCCGCTTCGTGTCGTGCGTCGCGGTCGCGAGCAGCGCGTGCGGATGGTCTTTCGCCCGCGTCGCGCACCGCTCGAAAAACGCCCCGGGCGCCAGCCCGAACCGCCCCGGCTCGCCTCCCACCTCGTTCAGCGCAGCCAGCCGGTGATAAATGTAAAACGCCGTGTCCTCCACGCCCTTCGCCATCACCGGCCCGGCGCATTGCTGCAGCTTCATCACGAACCGCATGTGCTCTCCGCGGGCAACGTCGTCGATGTTTTCGGGAAATTTCTTCAGCAAAATCTCGCCGATGAAATTGAAAATCGACCGTTCGATGCCCGGGTTGCGCCGCTTCGCCAGCCGCACCGCGCGCAGCACCGCCTCGCGGTCCGCGGGGCTTGGCTCCGCGTCCGGCTCCACGTAGGCGCGGTAGACCGGGAAGCACGCCATCACCTCGCGCACCGCCTGCGTGAGCGCGTTGAGCGTGAAATCGCGGTACCACCGGTTTTTCTCCGAGAGCCGGTCGAGCATGTGCGCCAGCATGTTGATCTCCCCCGCGAGCGAAAGCCGCATCACCAGTTGCTTCGATTGGTAGGCGATCTCGTCGAAGTGCGTCTCATCCGCGATGAAACGGTCGTACGTTTCCGTGAACGTTTTCTCCGCCGCGCCGTCGACAAACAATCCGGTGACATCATCCACAAAATCGTATCCCGTCGTGCCGTGCACGGGCCAATCCTCCCGCAACCGCTCGTCGCCCAGCAGGATTTTTTCGACCAGCAGATAGAGCGGATTGCTCCCCTCCGCCGCCCCCAGCGCCTTCGCCGCATGCTGCTGCAATTTCTCAAGGTAATCGCGCGGCAGCCACAGCCCGTCCACGTGGTCGATGCGCAGCCCGTCGAGCGCCCCCTTCGCGACCAGCTCAAAAATCAGCCGGTGCGTCGCCTCGAACACCTCAGGCAATTCCATCCGGATCGCCGCAAGCTCGTTGATGTCGAAAAAGCGCCGGTAATTGATCTCCTCCGACGCCACCCGCCAGAAACTGAGCCGGTACGCCTGCATGTTCAGCAATTCGTCGAGCGCATCGAAACTCCGCGGGCTGCCCGGCGTCCCCGAGATCGCGTGCATCACCTCGGCAATCGCCTCCGGGAGCGGCGGGCATTCCTCGCACAACCGCGCGATGCGCCGCTTGATGATCTCGATCTCCCGCGTGCGCTCGATGATTTTTTCCGGCTCAATGTCCGTCCGCTCCGGCAGGTGCGCCATCGAAGTCATGATGCTCAGCAGCTCCGCCACCTGCATCTCGGGCGTACCGGTCGCCTTCAATTTTTCCAGCGCCGGTTTCAGCAGCTTTTCGTAGCTGCGGGGCGCGAGCGGCAGCTTCGCCTCGAAATAGCGCAGGAAAAACGCCCCCTTCTCGAACTCCAGCGCAAACTCCCCGCGCTCCAGCACCCGTCCGTACTGGTCCCCCAGGATCGGTAGTAACACTTTGTTTTCCAAATCGCTCTTCGGCGGGCGCCAGTCGATGTCGAAATACGAGGCGAACTGCGATGCCGGCCCGTTTTCGAGCACATCCATCCACCACGCATTGGCCGCCGTCCCGATCCCCATGTGGTTCGGCACAAAATCCACAATCTGCCTCATCCCATGCCGGTGCAGTTCCTCCACCAGCGCGTCGTAATCCGCGCGCGACCCCACCTCCGGGTTGAGCTCATTGTGGTCGCAAATGTCGTATCCGTGCGTGCTCCGCGGCCCCGCCTTGAAATAGGGCGACGCATAGACATGGCTGATCCCGAGCGCGCGCAAATACGGAACCAGCCCGCGCGCCTGCGCGAATGTAAAATCCTTGTTAAACTGCAGCCGGTAGGTCGCAGCGGGAATGATGGCCGTGCTTTTCATCACATCGATTTCAAGACCAGCAACTCCGGCTGGTCGAAAATCACTACCTCGCTTTCCGCACCGAAACTTTTCGCCTCGTTCCCGCCAAACCGTTTTTCATTCGTCGAAAGCACAAACGACCATTTTCTTCCCATACGCAGCCGGCTGAATTCCTCCTCCGCCAGCGAGCAGCGGTGGCCTCCCTTGAAATCAACGAGCACCAGCCAGTCGTGGTCGTTGCGGAGGTGCACCGCCACCATCCCGAGGTTCGCGACCTTCCAGTTCTCGCGTCCCTCGGGCCGGAACGCACGCGATCCCATGCGCAGCGCAAGACACTCGCGATACAGCGCCAGGATTTCCGCGTGCGGCTTCTCCCCGGTTTCCTCCCACGGCAGCTTCGATTTCAAAAACGCCTCTTTCCCTTGTGGGTCGGGGATCTCTTTTTTCGAGTCGATGAAATCGCGATATTTCGCAAACTCCTTCTTCCGCCCTTCGCTCACCGCCCTGCCGAGCTCCGCCTTGTGGTCGGTGAAATAGATGAACGGCGAGGAAGTCCCCCACTCCTGCCCCATGAAAATCTGCGGCGTGTAGGGCGCGAGCAGCAGCAGCGCGCTCGCGGCGCGATATTCCTCCGGCGTGCAAAAATGGTTCAGCCGCCAGCCAAACGCATGGTTGCCCGACTGGTCGTGGTTCGAAATGCAATATAGGAACCGCTCGGGCGCAAGGTGCGCGCACTCCGTCCCGCGCGGCCTGCCGGTGCGCGGGTTTTTCCGCCCGCGGTAGAGCCAGCCATTGTCCAGTTCGTCCACCAGCTCCGCTGCGTCGCCCGTGAATTCATCCGCGAAGCGCATATCCCCCAGCGCCACCTGCACCGTGTGGCAAAAGTCATCCGCGTAAACAGCGTTTAAACCATACCCCCCCGGCTTGCGCGTCACGATCGCCGCCAGGTTCCGCTCGTCCTCGGCAAAGGCGTAACACCCGCGCTCATGCACCACGTCCGCGATTTCCTCGAGGATGTGCCGCTCCGAATCATCCTGGATCGCGTGCGTCGCGTCCAGCCGCAGCCCGTCGATATGGAATTCCTCCAGCCAGTAAATCGCGTTCGCAATGAACATCTCCCGCACCGCGCTGCTCTGGTCATCGTCGACGTTCAGCGCGTCGCCCCACGGCGTTTTGTGTTTCTTCGTGAAATAATACGGACTGTAGGCGCCAATGTAATTCCCATCCGGCCCGAAGTGGTTGTAGACCACGTCGAGCACCACCGCGAGCCCCTGCCCGTGCGCCGCATCCACCAGCGCGCGCAAATCATCCGGCCGCCCGTAACACCGCGCCGGCGCAAACAGCGACACCCCGTCATAACCCCAGTTCCGTTCCCCCGGGAAATCCGCCACCGGCATGATCTCGATCGCCGTCACCCCGAGTTCGCGCAAATGCGCCAGCTTCTCAATCGCCGCGAGAAATGTCCCCTCCGGCGTAAACGTCCCGGTATGCAATTCGTAAATCACGAAATCGCGAAACGCCGGCCGCTTCCATTCCGCATCCTTCCATTCGTAGCCCGCCGGGTCGATCACCATCGACCTCCCATGCACCCCCTCCGGCTGCCAGCGCGAAAACGGATCGGGAAACTTTGCCTCCCCTCCTAGCCGGTATTGATACAAATCCCCCGCCCCGCCCCCATGATGAATGCCGTGGAAAAACCCGCCCGCATCGAGCAGCAGCGGCACCGACTCATGCCTGCCGGCCCCCGAGCAATCCACCTCCACCGTCACCGTTTTCTTGTCCGGCGCCCATACGCGATAGCGCACGCCCCCCTCGACAATCTCCGCCCCCTGCGGCAGCAACTCGCGTTTGCGTTCCTTCAATCCTTGATGAGCCATGTCATTTTTCCAAAATCCGACGGATCCCGCGCAGCGGTATGAAAACCCAGTCGGGCCGGTTGTTCAATTCGTAGGCGACCTCGTAAGTGGCCTTCTCCAGCAGCAGCGCATCGAGCATCGCCGCGAGCATCTCCGGGCTCTCGGGAATGAACGATGCCCCTTTCGTCGTCTCGAGATACGTCCCCAGAAAAACTTGATTCACCCAATGCGCCCACACCTCTCCCCACGGTTTCAAAAATTCCATGTCCTGCTCGCTCAACGCCTTCTGCTGCGAGAGCGCGCTGTGGATCGCGTAGTGGAACGATCGCAGCATCCCCGCCACATCGCGCAGCGGCGACCGTTTCATCTTCCGCTCGCTCAGCGCCCGCGCCGGCTCCCCCTCGAAATCCGTGATCACAAAATCCTTCCCCGTGTTCAGCACCTGCCCGAGATGGTAATCGCCGTGCACGCGCGTTTTCGTGGCCCGCGTCCGCCCCTGTATCACCCTCGCCTGGCGCCGCAGAATTTCCCCCTCCAGCTTGATCATCTCCGCCGCCTCCTGACGGTATTTTTCCGGGATCGCGTCGAGCTTCCGCCGCAGCAATTGCGTCATCCGCTTGGTGTTCGACCGCATCGACTGGTAGAGCGAGCGCTGCGAAAACCCCGTGTAGGGCTCCGGCGCGAAATCCGCGTCGCGGGTGTCCGCCGCGAGCGCGAGATGCATTTCCGCCGTGCGCTGCGCAAGCAGCCGCACCCGCTCGGGATAAACCCCGCCGATGAGCTCGTCCAGCGCCGCCGGATCGTTTTCCACCGACGCGGCCGGCTTCTGCGCCAGCACCCGCTCGAAATAGCGCCCGAGCGAATCGAGCGTGTAACTCCACGCGTCGCCCACGTTCGGCACCAGGTCCACCAGCAGCGCCACCACGCGCGGCGGCGAGCCGATGCGCCCCGCCTCGATCGCGCCGCGGAACGCCGGCACGTTCGCGAACTTCTGCTTCTCGCTGAGGTGCCGGATCATCTCCTCGTCCGGGTTCTCCCCCTCCTCGAGCTTGCGGTAGAGTTTCAAAAAATATTTGTCGCCGTAGATGATCGACGAATTGCTCTGCTCCGCCTTCAGCGCCCTCGATATCAACGCGATCTTGCCGCCGCCGATGTCCTCCACCAGGGCCTCCGATGCAATCCCCGTGACCCGCCCGCTCCCGACGTTTAAACGCTGTTTTTCGGAAATGATCTCCAGCAGCGCCTCGCGGAACGCCGGGTCATACAGCGCGTCGAAAAGCAAATACTCGCCGTCCGGCTGCAGCAGCCGCGCAACCGGCGGGTGCCCCGAGTCCGACAGCATCCGTTTCGCCTCCTCCGCCGGCGCGATCTGCAGCGGCAGCAAATACACCTCCGGCGCGATGTCGACGTACTGCACCTGCAAAAACGCGAGCCGCCCCGCGTCGCGCTCCGCCGCCGAGAGCGG